>NZ_JBXAFK010000003.1:0-277621 GCF_058793055.1 Pseudomonas sp. MPR-R2A5 | reverse complement strand
TTCGCGAGCAAGCTCGCTCCTACAGAAGGCGATGTACGCTTAACTGAACGGCATTAGGGCAAGCCCGCTCGCCACAGCCAACCTGCTTGCCACAGTCAACCTGCTTGCCACAGTCAGCCTGCTTGCCACAATAGGCCGGCTTGCCACAGAGAATGTGATCAAGAATCCCGGCGCAGGTCTGGCGGGATCGGCAGGTCCTTGAGCGGATCAGGGCGCTTGCCCTTGCCTGCGCGGTATTGGCGGATCTGGTAGACATACGCCAACACCTGCGCAACGGCCAGGTACAACCCGGCGGGGATTTCCTGGTCGAGGTCGGTGGAGTAGAAGATCGACCGCGCCAGCTCCGGCGACTCCAGCAGCAGGATGTCGTTGGCCACGGCGATTTCGCGGATTTTCAGCGCGGTAAAGTCGCTGCCCTTGGCCAGCAGCATCGGCGCGCCGCCTTTCTCCGGGTCGTACTTGAGCGCGACGGCGTAGTGGGTCGGGTTGGTGATGACCACGTCGGCGTCGGGCACCGCGGCCATCATCTTGCGCTGGGACATTTCGCGTTGCAGCTGGCGAATACGTTGCTTGACCTCAGGACGGCCCTCCTGGTCCTTGTGCTCGTCGCGCACTTCCTGCTTGGTCATCAGCAGTTTCTTGTGGCTTTCCCACAACTGGATCGGCGCATCCACCGCGGCGATCAGGATCAACCCTGCGGCCATCCACAGCGCGCTCCAGCCCACCACTTGCACGCTGTGAATGATCGCGGACTCCAGCGGTTCATGAGCAATGCGCAGCAGGTCGTCGATGTCGGAGGACAATACCACCAGCGCCACGAACAGGATCAGGATGAACTTGGCCAGGGCCTTGAGCAGTTCCACCAGGGCCTTGCTGGAAAACATGCGCTTGAGCCCGGCTGCCGGGTTCATCCGGCTGAACTTGGGCGCCATGCTGCTCGCGGCGAACAGCCAGCCGCCCAGGGCGACCGGACCGATCAGCGCAGCCAGCAGCAACGTGATCAGGATCGGTTGCACCGCCAGGATCGCGATCTTCCCTGAATGCAGCAGGTATTGCCCCATGGCGCCGGGGCTAAGGAGTACTTCACGGGGCAAGGTGAAGTTGAGTTTCATCAGCTCCATCAGGTCCAGCGCCAGGCCGCCGCCATAGATCAGCAAGGCGCCGGACCCGGCCATCATGGTCGCAACGGTGTTGAGCTCCTTGGAACGGGCAATCTCGCCCTTCTCCCTGGAGTCCTTTTTGCGCTTCTCCGTGGGGTCTTCTGTTTTGTCCTGGCCACTCTCGCTCTCGGCCATGGCTCAGCGCGCCCGTGCCAGATCACGTAAGAACTGCAGGGCGTCGGTCGCCAGCGGTTGATACTGATTGAGAATGTCAGCCATGCCGACCCAGAAAATCCCCATGCCCAGCACCAGGGTCAACGGGAAACCAATCGAAAAGATGTTCAGTTGCGGCGCCGCGCGGGTCATCACGCCGAACGCGATGTTGACCACCAGCAGCGCGGTGATGGCCGGCAACACCAGCAGCAGCGATGCGCCCAACACCCAGCTCAGGCGCCCCACCAGTTCCCAGAAATGATTGACCACCAACCCCGAGCCCACCGGCAAGGTGGTGAAGCTTTCGGTCAGCACCTCGAACACCACCAGGTGGCCGTTCATGGCCAGGAACAGCAAGGTCACCAGCATGGTCAGGAACTGTCCGATCACCGCCGCCGACACGCCGTTGGTGGGGTCGACCATGGAGGCGAAGCCCATGCCCATCTGGATCGAGATGATTTGCCCGGCAATCACGAACGCCTGGAAGAACAGTTGCAGGGAGAAGCCAAGCAGCGAGCCGATCAGGATCTGTTCGGCAATCAGCATCAGCGCACTGAGGTCCAACGCATTGACCGGCGGCATCGGCGGCAGGCCGGGTACCAGCACCACGGTAATCGCCACGGCGAAATACAGGCGGATGCGGCGTGGCACCAGGGTAGTCCCGAACACCGGCATGCTCATCAGCACCGCCGTGACGCGAAACAGCGGCAGGATGAAGGACGCCACCCAGGTACTGATCTGGGTATCGGTCAAGGCCAGCAGCGATTGCATGGGCTCAGCCGATCAACTGCGGAATACTGCCATACAGCTGCAGGATGTATTCCATGAAGGTTTGCACCAGCCACGGGCCGGCGACGATCAGCGTGATCAGCATCACCAGCAGGCGCGGCAGGAAGCTCAAGGTTTGTTCGTTGATCTGGGTCGCGGCCTGGAACATCGCCACCAGCAGGCCAACCAACAGGCTCGGCACGACCAGCACCGCCACCATCATGGTGGTCAGCCACAGCGCTTCACGGAACAGGTCGACCGCTACTTCTGGAGTCATGTCGCTACACTCCGCCGAAACTGCTGGCCAACGTGCCGATAATCAGCGCCCAGCCGTCCACCAGCACAAACAGCATGATCTTGAACGGCAACGAAATAATCAGCGGCGACAGCATCATCATACCCATGGCCATCAGCACGCTCGCCACCACCAGGTCGATGATCAGGAACGGGATAAAGATCATGAAGCCGATCTGGAACGCAGTCTTCAGTTCAGAGGTGACGAACGCCGGCACCAGGATGGTCAGCGGCGCCTGGTCCGGGGTGGCGATGTCGGTCCGCTTGGACAGGCGCATGAACAACTCCAGGTCGCTGGAGCGGGTCTGCGACAACATGAAGTCCTTGATCGGGCCCTGAGCCTTGTCGATCGCGTCCTGGGCGGTCATTTTCTCCGCCAGGTAGGGCTGCAGGGCTTGCTGGTTCACCTTGTCGAACACCGGGGCCATGATGAACAGCGTGAGGAACAACGCCATGCCGGTGAGGATCTGGTTCGAAGGGGTCTGCTGCAGGCCCAGGGCCTGGCGCAGGATCGAGAAGACGATGATGATCCGCGTAAAGCTGGTCATCAGCATGACAAACGCCGGGATAAAGCTCAGCGCGGTCATGATCAGCAGGATCTGCAGGCTGACCGAATACTCCTGGGCTCCGGCCGCGTTGGTACCCAGGGTGATCGCCGGGATCGACAACGGGTCGGCGGCCAACGCCAGTGGCGCGACCAGCCACAGCATGAGCGTCAATAAAACGCGCATTACTTCTTATCCTTCTGATCCTTGCCCAGCAACTCCATCAAGCGCTGGGCGAATTCTGGCGTGGCGGGCTGGGACGCGTCCACGTTCACCGGGGTCTTGAGCACATGCAGCGGGGTGATGCGGCCGGGGGTAATGCCCAGCAGAATCTGCTCCTCGCCCACCTGCACCAGCACCAGCCGATCACGTGGGCCAAGGGCGCGCGAGCCGATCATCTCGATGACCTGGGCATTGCCCGGGCCGATGTTCTGCACACGGCGCATCAGCCAGGCCAGCACGAAGATCAAGCCGACCACCAGCAACAGGCCCAGCACCAGCTGGGTCAGTTGCCCGCCGACGCCACCGCCCACCGGCGCAACGGCGGCCTGGGCCACCGGCTCGGCGGCCCAGGTCGCCAATGGCAGCGCGACTAACAGTCCCACCATCAGCCGTTTCATATCAGCGCAACTTCTTGATGCGTTCGCTCGGGCTGATCACGTCGGTCAGGCGGATGCCGAACTTTTCGTTGACCACCACCACTTCGCCATGGGCGATCAGGGTGCCGTTGACCAGCACGTCCAGCGGCTCGCCGGCCAGGCGGTCCAGCTCGATCACCGAGCCCTGGTTGAGTTGCAGCAGGTTGCGGATGTTGATGTCGGTGCTGCCCACTTCCATGGAGATCGACACCGGGATATCGAGAATCACATCCAGGTTCGGGCCATCGAGGGTCACCGGCTCGTTGTTCTTCGGCACGCTGCCGAACTCTTCCATCGGCAGGCGCTTGCCGGCCGGCGCGGTGGCGGCGTCAGCGGCCAGCAATGCGTCGATATCGTCCTGGCCGACATCACCGGTTTCTTCCAGGGCCGCAGCCCATTCGTCGGCCAGGGCCTGGTCTTCGGCGGAAGTGCTTTCGTGTTCGGTAGCCATTACATGTCCTCGGCGGAGCAAACATTCATAAATGGGGGTGCATCAATCGGGGTGGCTCAGCGACGGTTGATCGCCTCGACCACTTGCAGCGCCAGGTTGCCCTTGTGGGAACCGAGCTTGACCTTGAACGACGGCACGCCATTGGCGCGCATGATCATTTCTTCCGGCAATTCCACTGGAATCACATCGCCTGGCTGCATGTGCAAAATATCGCGCAAGCGCAACTGGCGACGGGCCACGGTGGCGCTCAGGGGAACGTCGACGTCGAGCAGGTCTTCGCGCAGGGCCTTGACCCAGCGTTCGTCCTGGTCGTCCAGGTCGGACTGGAAACCGGCGTCGAGCATTTCGCGCACCGGCTCGATCATCGAGTACGGCATGGTCACGTGTAGGTCGCCGCCGCCGCCATCGAGTTCGATGTGGAAGGTGGACACCACAATGGCTTCGCTGGGGCCGACGATGTTGGCCATGGCTGGGTTCACTTCCGAGTTGATGTACTCGAAATTGACTTCCATGATCGCCTGCCAGGCTTCCTTCAAGTCGATGAAGGCTTGCTCCAGCACCATGCGCACCACCCGCAGTTCGGTCGGGGTGAATTCACGGCCTTCGATCTTGGCGTGACGGCCGTCGCCGCCGAAGAAGTTGTCCACCAGCTTGAACACCAGCTTGGCGTCGAGGATGAACAGCGCGGTGCCGCGCAACGGCTTGATCTTGACCAGGTTGAGGCTGGTGGGCACGTACAGCGAATGCACGTATTCACCGAACTTCATCACCTGCACGCCACCTACCGCCACGTCCGCCGAGCGGCGCAGCATGTTGAACATGCTGATACGTGTGTAGCGGGCAAAACGTTCGTTGATCATCTCCAGGGTCGGCATGCGTCCACGGACGATGCGATCCTGGCTGGTCAGGTCATAACTTTTGACGCTGCCGGGCTCGGCAGCCGTTTCGGTCTGTACCAGACCATCGTCCACGCCATGCAACAGCGCATCGATTTCATCCTGGGACAGCAGGTCTTGCACGGCCATGTCGTGATCCTACTGCAATACGAAATTAGTAAAGAGCGCCTGCTCGATCACCACTTTGCCGAGCTCCTTCTGGGCCACTTCCTGCACGCTGGCGGTGACCTTCTGGCGCAGCATTTCCTGGCCCACCGGGGTGGCCAGGGCGTCGAAGCTCTGCCCGGAGAACAGCATGACCAGGTTGTTGCGGATCACGGGCATGTGCACCTTGAGGGCATCCAGGTCGGCCTGGTTGCGCGCCAGCAAGGTGATGCTCACCTGCAGGTAGCGTTGACGGCCGTTCTGGTTGAAGTTGGCGACAAAGGCCGGAAGCATCGGCTCGAAGATTGCCGGTTGCTTGACGTTACTGGCGGTTTCGGCGGCGGGTGCCGGTTTGCTTGCACTGCTGTGCATGATGTACCAGGTGCCGCCCACAGAGGCGCCAATGGCCAGGAGCAGGCCCAGGACAATCACCAGGATAAGCTTGAGCTTGCCCTTACCCTTGCCTGCGGGTGCTGTTGCTGCGTCGTCGCTCTTCGCCATGCCAATAATCCGTCACTATTCGGGGATTCATAGATCTTCGGAAAGGCAAGAGCAAGTGTTATGCCAGAGTTGTCTGGCTGGACGCAGACGAGGGAACACCACAAATCAAGTGTGGGAGGGGGCTTGCCCCCGATAGCGGTGTATCAGTCAACTGATGGATGAACTGACACACCCTCATCGGGGGTAAGCCCCCTCCCACATTTTGTCCTATGCCAGACTTACATCAGGCGTAGTAATCGACGGCGCTGGAGCCGACCACGGTCTGGGTCACCGGCGCGACGGCCGCGGCCACCTCGGCGTGATCCGTCAAGTCGCTGCCGTCACCCCGGCCGCCGCCGCCGCTCACGCCGCGCGCCTGGTTCTGCTGCTGTTGTTCCTGGCCCTGGCCCTGCCAGCCACGGGACTGGTCGGACACGTTGACGTCCACCTGGCCCATGCCCTGCTGGGCAAACATCTCCCGCAGACGGCCGGACTGGCTTTCCAGCGCCTCACGCACCACGGCGTGACCACTCATGAACGTCACCTGGGCCTGCTGGTCCGCCGTCATGTTGACCTTGATATCCAGGCGCCCCAGCTCAGCCGGCTGCAACTGGATTTCCGCCGACTTGAGGTTGGCGCTGGACAGGTACATCACGCGGTTGACCACTTCTTCTGTCCAGCCGCTCTGATGCATGGCCAACGGTGCGTTGGCCACCGGCGGCAAGGCGTTGGCGGTTTTCGGCGTGGCGGCCTGGGTCAGTGCGGCCAGGCGGTTGGCAAAATCATCGACACGCGTATCGCTGCTGGCGTTCTTCAGGTCCTTGAGGCCGCCTTCGATGAGCCCGCTGAAGGCTTTGTCGCCCCCCTGGTCGGTGCTGTCCTTGGTGGCTTGCTGGTCGACCATATTGGCCATGCCAGCGGCAAAGCTCTGTGCAGCGGTCGGTTGATCCTGAGTCGTAGTCGGTGCGGTTTTCGCCGGTGTCTGGCTGCTGGCCGACACATGACCGCCCTGCTCCATCGCCAGGCGCACGGCCGGCATGGCGTCGAGGGGGTCGGCTTCGGGGTCGAAAGCCGGTGGCTGGGGCTGATCGGTGGCGGCGACGGGTGCGGCGACCACGGGCTGGGCCTTGTCATCCTTGGCAGCGGCAACAGGCGCCGGCGCCGGCGTTTCCACCGGCGCCAGTACCGGTACCGGCACCACAACCGGGGTGACCGTGGCAATCAAGGCCGGGTCGACCACCGGGTCGACTGGAGGCTGCTGCGCCAGTGTCGGATCAGTGGGCTTGTCGCCGTCACTGCTCGTGCTGTCACTGGACTTGGCCGGTACGGTGGCAGGCAAGGAATTGCCGCTATCGGCAACCGCTGGCGTGCTGGCGGCAGGTTTGTCGTTGCTGGCGGCAGGCTTATCGTTGTTCGCGACCGGTTTGGCGCTGTTGTCGGAAGGCTTGTCCCGCGTGGGTTTTGGCGCGTTATCGTCGGCCTTGACCGTCGGTTTCGACGCCTGGCTGGCGAACACTTGAGCGAAGCCAGGGCCCTTGTCCCGTGGGTCCGCAGCCACTGCCGGTGGATTGGCGGCGGGCGCTTGAGCCTTGGCCGCAGGGGCAGCCTGTAGGAGCGAATTAGGGGCGACTGGCATAGGTAAAGGTCTCCACTGCATGGGGATCGGAGATGCAGTAAAAGACATACAGCAAGAGTCGGGCCAGGTTTGCAAAGGACGCCTTGATCGTTCCCCTCACCCTGGGCAACAACGCTCATCACATCTGAAAACGCTGGCGCTCCGACTCATACAGCGGCTTGACCAGCGCAAACTCATGATCGATCTGGTCGACCAAGGCCCCCAGGTCCGCCGCGGCCTCGACGGACTCGGCCTCCAGCCGCTGGCACAACTGCGCCAAGCGTACCGCCCCCAGGTTGCCGCTGCTGCCCTTGAAGCTGTGGGCAATGCGGCCCAATGCCTTGGCATCATCGCGTGCCTTGCGCAACGCTTCGACGCGCTTTTGCGAATCGTCAAGAAAGGTATCGAGCAGCTTGGGATAGTCGCCTTCCATGATTTCCTGCAAACCCGACAACACGTCTGGGTCCAGATGAACCTCAACCACTTGTTCGCTCCTTGATCAAGAATCGGCGGATTATGCCAGAGCCTCCCAGGAAAACTCCACGCAGACACTGCGCCCGCCATCGGACCAGCCTATCGCGCTGCTCAACTGGCGCACCAGGCTCAGGCCACGGCCAGACAGACGGTCGAAATCCAGCGGCCGCGCCAGCACCTGCTCCACATCGAACCCAGGGCCACTGTCTTCGACGCGCAGGGTCATCTTGCCCCCCGCGGCGGTGGGCGACACTTGCACGTGCACACGCACGTAGCCGCTGTTGAGGTGCGCCAAGCGCTCATTGCGCTGGCGATAATACTGCGCAAACCCCTGGGCATCGCGCTTGAGCCGCGAGTCCAGGCCCAGCACGCCGTGCTCCAGGGCGTTGGAATACAGCTCGGCCATCACCGTGTAAAGCGCCCCGCTCCGCTCCCGCAGGCCGTGGATCTCCAGCAACAGTTGCAGCAGATAGGGCAAGGGGTTGTAGCGCTTGAGGGTCTCGGCGCGAAATTCAAAACTCACCGACCAGTCCAACGGGCACGATTGGCCGCTGTCGGCATATAACAGCCCCGTCGCACGCAACGGCGGATCCGCTTGCAGGGTAATTTCCACCAGGCTGACGTCGTCCCGCGCCTCTCCGCGAAACGCCGCCAACGCCTGCTCGATGTCTTCGAACAGCCGCTCGGGCTCGCGATTGGACGCGAACACCTGCTGCAATCGCTCGACACCGAACAACTGTTCATTGGCATCGGCGGTATCCAGCACGCCATCCGACAGCAGAAACACGCGGTCGCCCAGGGCCATGGGCCAGACTTCGGTGCGATCATCAAACGCCTGCGCTGACAGCACCCCCAGCGGCAAATGCCGGGACAGCAGTGGCGTGCGCCGCCCAGTGGCGATGTCGTGCACATAGCCTTCGGGCATGCCGCCGTTCCACACCTCCACCGCCCGCCGCTGCGTGCTCAGGCACAACAGGGTGGCGCAGCAGAACATGTCCACCGGCAGGATGCGTTTGAGCTTGGCGTTCATCTCGCGCAGGATCTGCGCCAGGCCGTAGCCCTTGGCGGTCATGCCATAAAACACCTCGGCCAACGGCATGGCGCCCACCGCCGCCGGCAAGCCATGGCCGGTAAAGTCGCCGAGCAGCACATGCATATCACCCGACGGCGTATACGCCGCCAGCAGCAGGTCACCGTTGAACAGCGCGTAAGGCGATTGCAGGTAGCGAATATTCGGGGCGGCATTGATGCAGCCGGAATGGGCGACTTTATCGAACACCGCCTTGGCCACCCGCTGCTCGTGCAACAGGTACTCGTGGTGCCTGGCGATCAAGTCGCGCTGCTGCAACACCGTGGCTTGCAGGCGGCGCAGGCGGTCCATGGCGTTGATCTTGGCCGACAGGATCAACGGGTTGTAAGGCTTGGGCAGGAAGTCGTCGCCGCCCGCATCCAGGCACTGGGCCAGGGCTTCGCTCTGGCGCAGGGAAGTGAGGAAGATGATGGGCACCAGTGCTTCGCCGGCCAGCTGCTTGATCCGGCGCGCCGCTTCAAAGCCATCCATCACCGGCATCAGTGCATCCATCAACACCAACTGCGGGCGGTCGCGGTTAAACACCGCGACCGCTTCCTCACCATTGCTGGCCGTGAGGACTTGATGGCCCTGGCGCCGAATGATGGTCGACAGCAGCAGCAGGTCGGCGGCGCTGTCCTCGGCGATCAGGATGGTCAGCGCCTCGAGGACGGGGGCCAGGACGCTCAACTGATATCGAACAGTTTGTCGAAATTGGAAATGGCGAGGATCTTGCGCACGTCGGAGTTGATGTTGATCACCTGGACTTCCGCGTCGTCGCCGCCGGCATGGTCCCTGAGCAGCAGGAGCATGCCCAGTGCCGAGCTGTCCATGTAGGTGGTGTCTTTCAGGTCGACCACATACAGCTCAGGCACCTTGTAGAAACGCTCATAGGCGTCACGAAACACCTGATGGCTGCCGAAATCGAACCGGCCCTTGATAGCGATCGTCAACTTCTTCCCATCCAGGGATACTTCTGACATGACTGACATACGACTGCTTCCTTGTCATTGGCATAGACACAAGGTGTAGCAGGTGAACCGGATGTGGGCAACATTGCCAATCAAATGTAGGAGGGGGCTTGCGCCCGATGGCGACCGTCAGAATGGTGATTGGCGGGGAAGACGCTGGGACAACTCATCGAGCAGCTTCTGCTCGCGCTTGTCTTCAATGGCCCGCGCTTCATCGATATAGCGCTGCACCAGCTTGCGCAACCCTTCTACCCGGGCATAGGCCGCTTGCCAGCTCTCGCGGGCCTTGTCGAGGTTGTTCTGGTGCCAGGCCAGGCTCTGGCGCTGCTGGCCGACGGCGGTTTCAAGCTGGTTGAGAAAGCCCTGGTAGCCCATCAGCCACTGCCCGGACACGCCCTTGGTGCCGCGCTCGATCCACTGCTGCTGGTACTCGCCGCGAAAGCGCTCCAAGTCGCCCAGTTTGCTTTCCGCCAGGCGCACCTGGCCCTGGAAGTAACCCAGGCGCTGCACGGCGGTTTTCTCGGCTTTTTCAGCCATCTCCACCACCGGGGCCAGACGTGACGAGCGACTACTGGCCATGGCTTAGCCGCCTGGCGCGGGGGCGAAGATGGATTGCAGGTGCGCTTCGCTTTCACCCATGCTGATGTTGTCGTTGAGGCCCTGGCGCAGGTAGGTCACCAACTGCGGCTGCAGGGCGATCGCCAGGTCGGTCTCACGATCGCCGCCGGCCACGTAGGCGCCGACGCTGATCAAATCACGGCTCTGTTGATAGCGCGACCACAGTTGCTTGAACTGCTGGGCGCGCGCCATATGCTCCGGCGTGACCACCGACGGCATCACCCGGCTGATCGACGCTTCGATATCGATGGCCGGGTAGTGCCCCTCTTCCGCCAGGCGCCGCGACAGCACGATGTGGCCGTCAAGCACGCCCCGCGCCGAGTCGGCAATCGGGTCCTGCTGGTCATCGCCTTCGGACAATACGGTGTAGAACGCGGTGATTGAGCCCCCGCCCGCTTCGGCGTTACCGGCGCGCTCCACCAGCTTGGGCAGCTTGGCGAACACCGACGGCGGATACCCCTTGGTGGCCGGCGGCTCGCCGATGGCCAGGGCGATTTCCCGCTGGGCCTGGGCGAAACGTGTCAGCGAATCCATCAGCAACAGGACATTCTTGCCTTTGTCGCGAAAATACTCGGCGATGCGCGTGCAGTACATGGCGGCGCGCAAACGCATCAGCGGCGCATCGTCCGCAGGCGAGGCGACCACCACTGAGCGCTTGAGGCCCTCTTCACCGAGGCTGTGCTCGATGAACTCCTTCACTTCCCGGCCCCGCTCGCCGATCAACCCCACCACGATGATGTCGGCCTCGGTAAAGCGGGTCATCATGCCGAGCAACACCGATTTACCCACGCCGGTACCGGCGAACAGACCCAGGCGCTGGCCGCGACCGACCGTCAATAAACCGTTGATGCTGCGAATGCCCACGTCAAGCGGCTGGCTGATGGGGTTGCGGTTGAGCGGGTTGATGGTGGGGCCATCCATCGGCACCCAGTCCTCGGCTTTCATGCCGCCCTTGCCGTCCAGCGCGCGACCGGCACCGTCGAGCACGCGGCCGAGCATGCTCATGCCCATGGGCAGGCGACCGGTATCGGCCAGCGGCACCACGCGGGCGCCGGGGGCAATGCCCGCCAGGCTGCCGACAGGCATGAGGAAAATCTTGTTGCCGGAGAAGCCCATCACTTCAGCTTCGACCTGCACCGGGTGGTAGCTGTCGTCGTTGATCACCAGGCAGCGGCTACCCATGGCGGCCCGCAGGCCCTCGGCTTCGAGGGTCAGGCCGACCATGCGCAACAGGCGCCCTTCAAGGATCGGTTGGCCGGGCAACTCGGTGGCCTCGGCATAACCGCCGAGGCGCTTGGCGAAGCTGGTGCGATCAAGGCGCATCGGAGGCGTCCAGCTCAACACTCAGGTCAGGCTCGGCCGGGTGCAGGGCTTGTTCGTGGAGTTGATCGAAGAGCTTGGCCATGATCTGGCTGATGCGGGTTTCCACCGTGGCATCGATGCGGCTGTGCTCGGTCTCGACACGGCAACCACCGGGCAGCAACGCCGCATCTTCGACGATGCGCCAGGTTTCTTCGTGGCGCTCGCGCAGGGCTTTGACCTGCTCGAAATCCTGCGGGTTGATGTACAGCCGCACATTGCCGACGCCCAGGGGCAGCAGCTTGAGGGCTTCGCGCATCACACCCTCGATCTGGCTGGAGTCCAGCGCCAGTTCGCGCTGGATCACCTGGCGGGCGATGTGCTGCACCAGGCCGACCATGGCTTTTTCGATCTGCGAATCCTGCTCGGCGATGGGGTCGAACAGGCTGCCCATCAGGCGTTCCAGGCTGGTCAACTTGACGCTCAACGCGGCCTCGGCTTCCTGGCGCACCTTGAGGGTGGTGCTGCGAAAGCCGTCTTTTTCGCCGGCGGCAAAGCCTTCGTTGTAGGCTTCCTGGCGGATGCTTTCCAACTCTTCCAGGGTCAGCGGCTGGACTTCCTCCAGCGGCACTTCTTCCATTTCCGCCGGCAGTTCCTCGACCGGTTCAGGCTCGGGTTCCGGCACGTGCGGGTCGAAGCTGGGCAACGACCAGATGTCGAACCCGCCCACGTCCCGCGCGCGAATCAGATCGCTGGGCGTCTCATCTTTGCTCGACATGTGGGGCGCCTTAGATCATTTCTTCGCCGCCCTTCCCGCCGAGAACAATTTCTCCGGCTTCGGCCATACGGCGGGCAATCGTGAGGATTTCCTTCTGGGCGGTTTCCACGTCGCTGACGCGCACCGGGCCCTTGGCTTCCAGGTCGTCGCGCAACAGTTCGGAGGCGCGCTTGGACATGTTCTTGAAAATCTTCTCCTTGACGCCTTCGTCCGAGCCCTTGAGGGCCAGCACCAGCACGTCGGAGGAGACTTCACGCAGCAACGCCTGGATGCCACGGTCGTCGACATCGGAGAGGTTGTTGAACACAAACATGAGGTCTTCGATCTGGCCGGACAGGGTGTCGTCGATCTCGCGGATCGAGTCCATCAACTGGCCTTCGACCGAGCTATCGAGGAAGTTCATGATGTCGGCCGCGCGCTTGATACCACCCAGGGTAGTGCGCGAGGCATTGGAGTTGCCCGAGAACTGCTTCTCGAGAATCGTGTTGAGTTCTTTCAGCGCCGCTGGCTGCACGGTATTCAACGACGACACGCGCAGGATGATGTCCAGCCGGACCTTGTGGTCAAAATGGCCAAGCACTTCACCGGCCTGGTCCGGGTCGAGGTACGCCACCACGATCGCCTGGATCTGCGGGTGCTCGTAGCGGATCACGTCAGCCACGGCGCGCGGTTCCATCCACTTGAGGCTGTCGAGGCCGCTGGTGTTGCCGCCCAGCAGGATGCGGTCGATCAGGCCGTTGGCCTTGTCTTCGCCCAGGGCCGAGGTGAGCATCTTGCGGATGTAGCTGTCGGAACCGACGCCCAGGCTGGTCTGGTCGCCGACGATCTCGACAAACTCGCTCATCACCTGTTCGACTTGCTCACGGTGCACATTGCGCATCTGCGCCATGGCCACGCCCACGCGCTGAACCTCTTTGGGCCCCATGTGACGCAGCACTTGGGCGGCGTCGGTTTCACCCAGGGACAGCAGCAGGACTGCGGCTTTGTCGACCTTGGTGAGCTTGGCAACGGCGGCTCGATTATCACTCATCTGCGTTAATCCACTCTTTCACGACCTGGGCCACACGGCCCGGGTCTTCTGCCACCAGACTCTTGATTGCGTTCAACTGAGCGTCATAGCCTTCGCTCGGGCTAGGCAACAGGATGCTTTGCGGGCCGCCGAGGCTGACACGGTCGTTGGCCAGTTCACCGTCCAGGCCGCCCATGCCACCCAACTCGACGTCGCTGCCACCGAAGGCGGCCAGTTGTTTCTTGCCATGGCCGGTGATGTTGTTGAGCACCGGACGCAGCACACCGAACACCAGCACCAGGATGAACAGCACACCCAACACTTGCTTGACGATGTCCCAGAACCACGGCTGGGTGTAGAACGCCGGGTCGGCGATGACTTCGCCGCGCTCGGCAGAGAACGGCATGTTGATCACGCTGACGCTGTCACCCCGGCTGGCGTCGAAACCGACAGCGTCCTGCACCAGGCGAGTGAAGCGCGCCAATTCGTCGGCGCTCCACGGCGCGCGAGTCACAGCACCGTCAGCAGCGTTGACCTTGACCTGGTCATCCACAACCACCGACACCGACAGGCGATTGATCCGGCCCTGCTGTTGCTTGGTGTGGCTGATGGAGCGGTCGAGTTCGAAGTTCTTGGTGGACTGGTTACGCTTGTCCGCCGGGTAAGGCGCGAGCATTGGCTGGCCGGTGGCCGGGTCCATGATCTGTTGGCCATTGGCGTCCAGCAGTGGCTGGCCTGGGGCGATGGCGCCCGCGGTCGCCGCAGCGCCGCCCGTGGTTTGCGGCGCCGAGGCCGGCGACGGCGGTTGGTTGCTCAGGGCCCCCGGCACACCTTGCGGGCCATTGCTGGCGGTGCGTTGTTCGCTGGTGGACTGCTCACTGCGCAGGGCCGGCTGGTCCGGGTTGAACTGCTCGGAGGTCGACTCGACGGCACTGAAGTCCACATCGGCCGACACTTCAGCCTTGTAGCGGTCGTTGCCCAGCACCGGCTGCAGAATATTGTGCACGCGCTGGGTGAGCATGCTCTCCATGCGGCGGCTGTAGTCAAACTGCTTGCCGGCCTGGGTCAGCGCGGAGTTTTCCGCCATGTCGGACAGCAGGTTGCCCTTCTGGTCCACCACGGTGATCTGCGACTTGCTCAATTCGGGAACGCTGGTGGCCACCAGGTTGATGATCGCCAGCACCTGGCCAGGCTCCAGGGAGCGGCCGGAGAACAGCTCGACCAACACCGAGGCACTGGGCTTGCGTTCGTCACGCACGAACACCGAGCTCTTCGGGATCGCCAGGTGCACGCGGGCACCCTTGACGTTATTCAGGCTGGAGATGGTACGCGCCAGCTCGCCTTCCAGGCCACGACGGTAGCGGGTGGCCTCCATGAACTGGCTGGTCCCCAGGCCCTGGTCCTTGTCGAGGATTTCAAAACCGATATTGCTGTCGGACGGGGTCACGCCGGCGGCGGCCAGCTTCATGCGCGCACGGGCCACGTCATCGGACTTGACCAGCAAGGCGCCGGAGTTGGGCTCGACGGTGTAGGCGATGTCGGCGGCGGCCAGGGTTTCCATGATCTGCTTGGAATCCATGCCGGCCAGGCTGCCATACAGCGGACGGTAATCAGGTTGCTGCGACCACAACACCACGGCAAAACCAATCGCCACGCTGGCTGCCAGGCCGACCATCAGGCCCACCTGACGCAACATGGTCATTTCGGAGAGGTTTTCCAGGAACGACAGGCCAAACAGCGGCGGTTTGCCGTCTGCCTTGGCGGGTACGTTGTCCACGACTGCTTCTGCCATGACTTAAATCTCGTCCTTAAACCGGCATCTGCATGATGTCTTGATAGGCTTGCACCAGCTTGTTACGGACCTGGGTCAACGCCTGGAACGAAACGCTGGCCTTTTGCGAGGCGACCATCACATCGGTGAGGTCCACGCCGCTCTTGCCGATCTCGAACGCGGTGGCCAACTGGTTGGAGGCTTGCTGGGTATCGCTGACTTTATTGATTGCCTTGCCGAGCATATCGGCGAAACTGCTTTGGCCCAATTCCGGCGCTGGCGCGACGGATTTCGGCTGAGCCATGGCATCCATTTGCATGGAGCGCATATCCAACATCAACCGATTGAACTCAATACCCTGGCTCATGACCTTCTCTCCGACAACCCGCAATTTTTTGACACTACGCAGCGATTACTGGGGAGGTAGCAACAAGGGTGCCAGCTCTGTAGCAACTCGTAAGAAAAGGCGACAAACCTTGTCAGTCTCGTTACGGATCAGGTGGCAAAAAGATACGCTTCCACGTCCATACCAGCATCGCGCATCTGCGCCAGCTTGTAGCGCAGGGTGCGCGGGCTGATGCCCAGGCGTTCGGCAGCCTCCTTGCGCCGGCCGCGCTCGGCACGCAGGGTGTCGATGATCATCTGGAATTCGCGGCGCCGCAGGTCGTCACCCAGGGCACCGGCAGACTCGGCTTCGGCGACGACCGGAGCGGGCGCCAGGCTCGGCAGCGGCGCGGCGCCACTGCCCATGGCCAGGCAGAAATCCTGAGGCTGGATCAAGCCGCCCTGCTGCAAAATCAGCGCGCGCTGGATTGCGTTGTCCAATTCCCGCACGTTGCCGGGCCATGGGTAGCTGATCAAGCAGGCCTGGGCATCGGCCGACAGCCGCGCCTGGGCGTGCTTCATTTTTTTGACGTGGTTGTTCAGCAGCCGCTCGGCCAGCGGGAGGATGTCTGCCGGGCGTTCGCGCAACGGGCGCCAGGCCAGGGGGAACACCGAAAGCCGATAGAACAAGTCCTCACGGAAACGCCCTGCCGCCACTTCGCCCGCGAGGTCGCGGTTGGTCGTGGCGATCACACGGATATCCAGCTGGATCGGCTTGCGTGCGCCGACCCGCTCCACTTCACGCTCCTGCAACACCCGCAGCAACTTGGCTTGCAGGCCCAGGGGCATTTCGGAAATTTCGTCGAGCAGGAGGGTGCCGCCGTCGGCTTGCTCGAACTTGCCGGGCTGGGCCGCGATGGCGCCGGTGAACGAGCCTTTTTCATGGCCGAACAGCGTCGCTTCGAGCATGTTGTCGGGGATCGCGGCGCAGTTGATGGCGATAAACGGTTGCTTGGCGCGGCTGGATTGCTGGTGGATATAGCGCGCCAGTACCTCCTTGCCGGTGCCGGACTCGCCGGAAATCAACACCGTGGAGTCACTGCGCGCCACGCGGGCCGCCAGCTCCAGCAATTGGGCACTGGCCGGCTCGAAGGCAATCGGACCTTCGCCGTCGGTGGCCGGGATCACACCCAGGGCATGCCGGGCGACCAGTTCGATCAGCGCCTTGGGTTCGAATGGTTTGACCAGGTAGTCCGCCGCCCCTTGGCGCATGGCGTCCACCGCCCGCTCCACCGCGCCATGGGCGGTCATCAGCAACACCGGCAACTGCGGCTGACGCGCACGCAGCAGGCCGAGCAACTGGTGGCCATCCATGCCAGGCATGTTCACGTCGCTGACCACCAGGCTGAAGGACTCCTGCTCGACGGCCTCCAAGGCGTCCTCGGCAGAACCGACCGCCCGGTAGTCATGGCCCGCCAACAGCAGCGTGTCAGCCAATGCCTCACGCAGGGCGCGATCGTCTTCCACCAATAAAACCTTGATAGCCATTGCTCTTTACTCCGCGCTTGCCGCGCTGACAAACAGCGGCAAGGTCATCAATGCACAGGTGCCGCGCCCCAGGTGGGAACGCAGCTGCAATTCTCCCTGATGAGCCCGCGCCACTGCCTTGACCACGGTCAGGCCGAGGCCCGTGCCGTTGGTCTTGGTGGTGAAAAAAGGTTCACCCAGGCGCCGCAGCACCGCCGGCTCGATGCCACTGCCGCTGTCGCTGATACACAGGCGCAGGGTTTGCTCGCGCGTATACAAGTGCACCTTGAGCCGTGCGCCGGGGCCGCTGGCCTGGGTGGCGTTTTCGATCAAGTTGAGCAAGGCGCCCACCAGGGTGTCGCGATTGCACAGCAACTCGCCGAGGTGGCTGTCGCACTGCCAGCGCACATTGGCTTCCTGGATATGGGTGGCTGCCGCCGCCTGCAACGACTGCATCAACCCCGACGGCGTGATGCGGTCGGTCAGCGGCAATTCGCCGCGGGCAAACACCAGCATGTCGCGCACCTGGTGCTCCAGTTCATGCAAGCGTTCCTTGAGGCGCCCGGCAAAACGCTGCTGGGTGGCCGCGGGCAATTGCTCATCAGTCAAATGGCTGGCGTAGATCAACGCGGCCGACAACGGCGTACGGATCTGATGCGCCAAAGAAGCGACCATCCGCCCCAGGGACGACAACCGCTCATGCCGCGCCAACTGGTCTTGCAGGTGACGGGTTTCAGTCAGGTCGTTGAGCAGCACCAGCTGGCCGGGCTCGGCGTCCAGGGAGCGGGTGGCAATGGACAGGCGGCGCCCGTCCTTGAGGGAGATTTCATGACCGTCGTCTTCGCGCGGCGCGAAGCAGCGGGTGATCACTTCACGCCACAACTCGCCCTCCAGCGGCAGGCCGAGCATGTCGCAGGCGGCCGGGTTGGCTTCGCGCACGCGACCCTGGTCGTCAATGACGATCACGCCGCCGGGCAACAGGTCGAGCAGGTTTTGCAGACGGTTGGCCAGGCGCTCTTTCTCGGCCAGCTCTTCCATGCGCTGGGCACTGACCACGGCCAGCTCACCCTTGAGCTCGGAGACCCGAGCCTCCAGCAGGCTGTAGGAATCAGTCAGTTGGCTGGACATCTGGTTGAACAGCGAAAACGCCTGCTCCAGGCCCTGGCGGCTCTGTTGCTCTACAGACGGGACAAGTCTCTGGAGATCAGGGACCGAAGTTAGTTGGGCGGCGTGGGGCATCATGCTCTCTCGCTTGGCTGACCGTCAGTTAAACGGAACGTTGCGAGGGCTGTAGCAATACCCGTGCCTAAAAAAAACCACCTATAAAACAGTGGCTTGAAAAACAGGCGTCAATCATCTGCCTGTTCATCACCTTCTCGACGACTCATACCGTACTTGCGCATCTTCTCCACCAGGGTGGTTCGGCGGATGCGCAGGCGCTCGGCGGCACGGGCGACGATGCCGTTGGCGTCGTCGAGGGCCTGCTGGATCAACCCTTGTTCCAGGTTGCCCAGGTAGTCCTTCAGGTCCAGGCCTTCCGGCGGCAACATGGCGGTAGCACCGAAGTCCGGGGTATGCCCGTTGATGGCGACCCGTTCTTCCAGGTCACTGCGCAGGCTGTCCACCAACTGCTCGTCTTCATCGTCGACGTAACGGAATTTTTTCGGCAGCTCGACCACGCCGATCACACCGTAGGGGTGCATGATCGCCATGCGCTCCACCAGGTTGGCCAGTTCGCGGACGTTGCCCGGCCAGCCGTGGCGGCACAGCGACATGATCGCGGCGGAGTTGAAGCGAATCGAGCCGCGCTTTTCGTGCTCCATGCGCGAGATCAGCTCGTTCATCAGCAACGGGATGTCTTCCACGCGCTCACGCAACGGGGCCATCTCGATCGGGAAGACGTTGAGGCGGTAGTACAAGTCTTCGCGGAAGCTGCCGACCTCGATCATGCTTTCGAGGTTCTTGTGGGTGGCCGCGATGATGCGCACGTCCACGCTCTGGGTCTTGTTGCTGCCAACGCGCTCGAAGGTGCGTTCTTGCAGCACGCGCAGCAGCTTGACCTGCATCGGCAGTGGCATGTCGCCGATTTCGTCAAGGAACAGGGTGCCGCCGTTGGCCAGTTCGAAACGCCCGGCACGGCTGGTGATGGCTCCGGTAAAGGCGCCCTTCTCATGGCCGAACAGTTCGCTTTCGAGCAGCTCTGCAGGAATTGCCCCGCAGTTGACCGGCACAAAGGGCCCGTCGCGGCGCTTGGAGTGATAGTGCAGGTTGCGCGCGACCACTTCCTTGCCGGTGCCGGACTCGCCGAGGATCAGCACGCTGGCGTCGGTATCGGCCACTTGCTGCATCATCTGGCGCACGTGCTGGATCGCACGGCTGGTGCCGACGAGGCTGCGGAACAGGTTGGGCTCACGGTGTCGACCGCGTTCGCGGGCCTGGTCGTACATCTCGCGATAGACCTGGGCGCGGTGCAGGGAATCGAGCAATTTGCTATAGCTGGGCGGCATTTCCAGGGTGGAAAGTACACGGCGGCGCTGGTCTTCCGGCAGGTCGACAGAAGAAATATCGCCCATTAGCAACACCGGAAGGAACTCATCCCAGGTTGACAGTGTCTTTAACAAGCCCAGAACTGCACCAGGAGCGTTTACCGTCCCGATCAGCACACAAATGACTTCACGGCTCGATGACAATGAGCTGACCACCTGCTGCCAATCGTGGCTACCGCAGGGCAGATTTTCTTCGCCAAGAAAATTCAAAATCACCGCCAGGTCGCGGCGACGGACGCTATCGTCATCAATCAGCAGAATTTTGGTTTCACGCCACATGCAATAGCAACTTCCCTAGTAAACGCTCTGCCCCAGAGTGAGGGCAATCTAGACGCTTGTAAGACTTCTTACTTACTAGACGTCTGAAATCTGAAAACAGCACTAGTTAAGTCAAAAATGCTGGCACAGTCAAATATATGACGCGCCGTTCGGATTAACTGCGCCCGTTCAACCGAACAGATGGTAAACCTTTGACGCCTTTTTCGCTTGGTTGATCTGCGACATCTCTTCGAAAATCGCCTGGCGTTCGCCGGTCGTCACTTCCAGCAACTTCTGATAAACCGCGAGCAGGCTCTCCAGTTTCTCTCGCAACGCATCCTCGTCCACCGGCGCTTCGCTCAGCACCTCCTCGATCACACTGCGACAGCCCATATCCAGTTCGCCGATGGCGTCCCAGTTACGTTCGGCCAGCGCGTCGATCAAGGCGTCGCGGGTTTCATCAATGCGTTGCAGTGCTTGGCTCATGACGAGTTCCTCAAGGCCGATGGCCTTATTGTGCGGCACCCTGCGGTGCGGCAATGGCATCCCAGCCTTCTTTTACGGTAATCAGCAGACGAGCGACTTCGTCGATCATCTCGGCATCGTTGTGCAGGTTGGCCTGCATCAAGCGGTTGGTCATGTACACATACAGACCTTCCAGTTGCTGGACGTATTCCTTGTTGTCGCTTTTTTCCGCATCGAGGCCATCACGCAGGCCGATCAGGATGTCGGTGGCCTTACCCAGCATCAGGCCCTTCTGAGCGATATCGCCACGCGCCAGCGCCCCCTTGGCTTGCGCCATGCGGTCCAGGCCGCCTTCCATCAGCATCTGCACCAGGCGATGCGGGCTGGCTTCGGAGATCTGGGCATGGGAATTGACCTTCTGGTATTGGCGAAGGGCTCTCATGGGATTCATTTTCTACCTCGTGACAGGCAACAGCTGGAAGGATTGCAGTAACCATTATGTCGACCGGGTCGCAAAAAACTTTAACCCAGCGGCTCTACAAAGAACAAAGCCCAGGTCAACGGACCCGGGCTTTTTCAGGCGCAGTCAATCAACTGCTGCTGCTTTTTGAGCCACTGATTGCATTGAGCGTACCGAGAATACTGGTGCTCTGCTGACGCAACTGCGCTACCAGCGTATCCATGGCGGTGTACTTGCGGGTCAAGGCGTCCTGCATGGTGGTGAGACGGTCATCCAGATCGGTCTGCTGCTTGGTCAGGTCTTTCAGGCTGTCGGCCAACGAGGTGGTACGCGTGGCCAGAATCCCGGTGCTCGGCTTGGCATACGCGTCGGTAGCGGCCGTCAGGCGCGCCAGCAAGCCAGTCTTGCCGCTGAAGATACTGTTGATGTCAGCGGCATTGGTCAGCACCGCCTTATCCCACTGCTTGCTATCGATGCTCAGCGCGCCGGTATCCTGATCGGTTGTGACACCGAACTGCGCCAGGGACTTCAAGGTGCCGTTCCCCGAAAGCGCGTTGAACTCGTTGCGGATCGCCGACTGCAAGGTGCGCATGGTCGAGTCGCCGGTCAGGGTCGCGGCGATGGAGTTACCCGCGGCGTCCTTGGTGACCTTGGTCTCGGCGTTCATGGCCTTGAGCAGGGCGTTATAGCTGTCGACAAAGCCCTTGACCCCGGACTTCAGCGCGGTGGCGCTGGTAGTGACCGAGATGGTCATGGCGGTACGAAGCGGGTTGGTTGTATTCGGATCGTTGGCCGTGACCGTAGGCGACAGCGACAGCAACTTGATGCTTACCCCACTCACCGCATCCGTGATGCTGTTGGACTTGGACTCCGCCGCAATGCCATCGATGGTGTACTTGGCGTTCTGAGGCGCGCTGACTACCGTGTAGCCAGTATCAATCCCAGAGTTGCCCGACATCGTCAGGTCCGAACCGACCCCGCTATTGGTGGAGGTCAGGATCAGACGCGAACCGGTGGAGTCGGTGAGGATGTTGGCACTCAGGCCGGCGGTGCCGAACGTGGAGTTGATCGAATCACGCACCTGTTGCAGTGTCGCGCCTGCCGGCACACTCAAATCAAAGTTCTTGCCCGACTGCGTGATTGTCAGCGTTGTCGCCGTGGTGCCGGCGTTGACGACTGTCGACTGGCCACCGGCAAACGTTTTGGTCGATAGCTTCGAAGGCATGGCCAGCTGGTTGACGATCAGCGAGAAGCTGCCGTTCGCTGCACCTTGGTTGGCCGTCATGGTGGCGACTTTTTCATCCGAAGAGGTACCGGTCAAGCCACTGAAGCTGTTGTCGGTGCCCATGCTGGTCAGCGCACCACGGAAGGCGTCCAGGGCAGCCTGGATCTTGCCGATCGACGACAGCTGGGTAGTTGCCTTTTGCGATTGGGTATTGATCTGCGACTGTTTCGGCGCTCGCTCGGCATCTACCAGGGACTTTACAATTGCCTGGGTATCGAAGCCCGACCCCACGCCAGTAATCGTTGTACCCGCCATCATCTTTCTCCTTTTACGGTGGCTGCCGTTATCTTGACGAACAACACTTCAAGCCGTAACAGCAACAAGTTTCATGCCAGCTCAAGCCTTGTCGTCAAACAACACGTGACTGGCGCTGGACAGACTTTGTGCCAGCTTCAAGGCCGTTTCCGAGGGGATCTGGCGGATCACTTCACCGGTGTCGGTGGCAATGACCTTGACCACAACCCTATGGGTGGAAGCGTCAATGGAAAAATCCAGATTGCGCTGGGCCGCTTGTACGAATTCTTTAATATCGGTGACCGCTTTTTCCAGATCGTCCTTTTGAGACTTACCGGTGGCTGGCGCGGCCGGCTCAACCTTAGTCTTATCTTTGTCAGCAACCACAGGTGCCACAGTGCCTTGAGGGGCCTGTAGCGGATAAGACAAGTTCAGTTTTACATTCATGTCCATGCCCAATCTCCTCTGATTGGAAAAGACGAAAGGGCACGTAAACGCGCCCTCCCGTCATTTACCCAGCGCTGTGATTACTGAAGCAGCTTCAGTACAGCGGATGGCAGTTGGTTAGCCTGCGACAGGATCGCAGTGGAAGCCGACTGCAGGGTTTGCTGCTTGGTCAGTTCAGCGGCTTCGGAAGCGAAGTCGACGTCCTGAACAGTACTACGGGCAGACGTGGTGTTTTTCTGAATGTTGGTCAGGTTATCCACAGTGCTGGTCAGACGGTTCTGAACCGCACCCAGGCCCGAACGGGAGCTGGAGATGGTAGCGATAGCCTGGTCGATTACGGACACTGCGTTCTGGGCCTTGGTGGCGTCAGTCACGTCAGTCTGCGAAACCGTAACCTTGGCCGAAGCAGCCGAAGTAGCGGCGCCGAAGAGACCGGTCACACCAGCACCTTCCAGGGAGTAACCCTTGGAGGAGTTCATGTTCACAGCACCGGTAGCGATGATGCCGTCAGCCAGGGCAGTGGCAGTACCGTAGGCACCGGAACCGTCTTTGGTCGCAACAGTGATGGTACCGGCAGCGGTCGAAGCGCTGAAGGCCAGGTTTTCACCGGTGTCGGATTTAACCGACAGAGTGCCTTTGGATTCATCGTAGTTAACGCTGATACCCAGTTTGGCGGAGTTGGACTTCAGTTGCTCAGCCAAGCTGCCGGTATCGGTTACGCCGATGAACGTGGTGGCTTGGCCGCCAACGGTCATGGTGAACGAAGCCGGAGCAGCAGCAGCACCCGCGCCGACAACGAACTGAGCTTCAGTGCTGGCAGTAGCGCTCAGGCCACCGACGGCGCCATTCAGTTGGGCAGCGATGGTTTTAGCGGAAGCAGCGGCAGCTACGGTTACGTTGGTAGTCTGACCGTTACCAGTCACAGCGATTGCGCCACCAGCAACACCAGCACCAGGGGTGATGCCCAGGCTGTTGATCTGCTGCGAACCGATGTTGTTGGCAGCAACGTTGTCCAGGCTTACGTTGATGGTTTCGTTAGCGTTGGCGCCAACCTGGATAGCTTTGGTACCGTAAGAGCCGTCCAGCAGTTTCTGGCCACCGAAAGTAGTGGTTTGCGAGATACGGGTCAGTTCCGAAGTCAGAGCCTGGTATTCGTCGTTGTTCGACTTACGGTCGTCGGTGCTCAGGGAGCCAGTAGCCGAAGACAGAGCCAGGGTACGCATTTTTTGCAGAATGTCGGTCGAAGCCTGCATTGCGCCTTCAGCGGTTTGCGCGATGGAGATACCATCGTTAGCGTTCTTCACTGCTTGACCCAGGCCATTGATTTGGCTAGTCATGCGAGTAGCAATACCCAAGCCGGCAGCGTCGTCTTTAGCGCTGTTGATACGCAGGCCGGAAGACAGGCGCTGCATGGAAGTGGCCAGGGCGCCGCCAGCTTTGTTCAGGTTGCCCTGGGTAGTGATCGAAGCAATGTTGGTGTTTACTGTTAAAGCCATGACGAAATCCTCGTTGGATGGATACTGCGGCTTCCGGCCCTGGCAACCGCCGGGTGTGGCCTGAGAACCTACGTAATAGTTATCGTCGTGGTAGGCGGTTGCTTGAGCCTTTTTTTTATTTTTTTTACTGGCCTCGTGCCATCCCTTGTAATTCAAGGCTTTAGGCTGACTTTTCCCACCGGATTTTCTGGTTTTTTTGGCGCCAAATAAAAAACGCCGATGATCTTTCGATCATCGGCGTTTGCTTTTGCGGCGAACTCAGTCTACCGACGCGTCACGGACGATGCAGAATCGCCGAGCCCCACGACAGGCCCACGCCAAAACCGCTGATGGCCACGCGCTTCCAGGTAGCGTCCATCACGTGCTTCTCCAGCAGCAATGGAATACTCGACGACACGGTGTTACCGGTCTCGACCATATCCTTGATGAACTTGTCCACCGGGGCATCCTCGAAACGCCGCGCCACGGCATCGACAATCGCCGCACTGCCCTGGTGAATGCAGAACGCATCGATGTCGTCGGCCTTGAGCTGCGACTCATCGAGCAGCTCATGCAGGTGTGCCGGCACCTTGAGCAATGCGAAGTTGAACACCTGGCGGCCGTTCATGAAGAACACGCCATCACTGACCTTCAGGTGCGGCGCGCCGGAACCGTCGGTGCCGAACTTCGCCTTGCCCAGCAACCACGACGCGTCTTCGCCCATCCACGTGGCAGTGGCGGCATCGCCGAACAGCATGGTGGTGTTGCGATCTTCCGGGTCGACAATCTTGGAGTACGGATCGGCCGTGACCAGCAGGCCGTTTTTCAGGCCGGTGGCTTCCATGAAGCCTTTCATTGCGTAGATACCGTAGACGTAGCCCGAGCAGCCCAGGGAAATATCGAAGGCCGCCACGTGGGTCGGCAGGCCCAGCTTGTCCTGGACGATGGCGGCGGTGTGGGGCAAACCCTCTTCGTCGCCGTTCTGGGTGACGACGATCAGTGCGTCGATGGACTCGCGCTTCAAATCCGGGTTGTTGGCAAACAAAGCGTTGACCGCCTCGACACACAGGTCGGAGGTTTCCTGCGCAGCTTCCTTGCGCGGCAGAAACGCCGACCCGATCTTGCCAATGATGAACTCTTCATCCTTGGCGAATTTGGCACCCTGGGCGTAGTTATCGATCCCGTCTGCCGGCACGTAACTGGCGATGCTTTTTATGCCAATCATTGTGGCTTCCCAATACTAAATAGCTGGAGAACACCCCTCGGACGACGCCTGGAGTGCTGGACAATAAAGGGGATAACCCCATAAAAATCTCGCTGAAAGCCGCCCCGCAAGGACCCTGTGACGACTTATCCTTTTCACACGATACAGTGAAGATGCGCTTTATGACTCACAGGTCACTCAATTGTGTGTGCTTTGTGCAAAACCTTCAAACAATTAAACCCCAGAAACGAAAACGGCCCGCCCTGTTTCCAGAGCGGGCCGCTTGGCTAGACGCCGCTTACATCTTGTTGAACAGGCTCAACTGGGAGATTTTGACGAACGCCAATTGCGAGGCCTGCAACATGGTTTGCTGCAGCGTCAGATTGATCGCCGCCTCGCCCATATCGATGTTGGCCAGGTCACTCATGGTGCTGGTGTTGGCCAGGCCGATACTGGTGTTTTCGTCAGACTGGATGTCCAGGGCGTTGCCCCGCGCACCGATGGAACCCCGCACGTTGGTGATCTGCGACATTGAATTGGCCAGGTTGGCGATGGAAGCATCCAACACGTCCTTGAGCTTGACGGTCGCCGCCGGATTGCCGTCGGCGGGCAGCTCCAGCGCCTTGCGCAATTGGCCAAGGGTGTCCAGCGCATTCTGGGTTTTCTGGGTATTGGCCCCCACGGAAAACTGATCGCCCGCTTGCGGCGTCCCGCCGCTGATGTCAAAGGTCACCCCGGCCGCGGTCAAGGTTGTCCCGCCGCCGGTATCACCGGTGGCAATGGGCCTGCTATTGGCGGTGTAGGGCTGGGTATACATCTCATAGGCGGTGGCGCTGGTGAACTTGATCAGCGCCCCGCTGTTGGTCGGGAACGTGCTGGCATAGCCCGCCTGGCTGGACACGGTGGCATTGTTCAATTGTGCCGTGGACGCGTTGCTCGGCGTGCGCGAGATACTGAAGGTATCCGGCTTGGCTTCCAGGCTGAACGAACGATCCTTGACCAGCGCATCGGAGTTGGCGCCCGGAGCAACGTCGCCGAGGTTCATGGTGATGTCGAACTTCACCCCACGCAGCGCCACGCTGGTGCTGCCTTCCTTGGTGGCGTCGAAGGTACCGTTGCCGGCAATCTCCGAAGTCACGTCAGTGCCGTTCTTATCGGACACCTTGTATTGAGTACTGCTGGTAAAGGTCAGCTTGTACGGCTCGCCGTCGGCGAACTTACTGGCGTAGTCGGAGCTCGACGTCACCAGCCCGGCCGACAGCGCAACCTTGTTGTCATTGACCGTCGGCGGCACCGTCTGGGGCACAGGTGCAAGCCACGTGGCCTGGGTGCGACTGGAGTTGGCAGCGCCCTCCAGAACCGTCTTGCCGGTATCGCCAGCGTTGACCGTCAACGTATTCGACACTTGCAGGCTCAGCGGCGTTTCGTCGCCCTGATAGCTGTAGGTGCCATCATTGTTACGGCTGTAGGGCGGGGTCTGGGTCTTGGAACCGGAAAACAGGTAGTTGCCGGAAGAGTCCTTGCTGTTGAGCAAGCCCAGGACCTGATCCTCGATCGCCCCCACTTCACTGGCAACCGAGCGACGGTCGGCGTCGCTCAACGAACCACCGGCACGCAGGGCCAACTGAGTGGCGCGCTGCAAGGCATCGTTGATCGCGCCGAGCACGCTTTCTTCGTTGGTCAGGGAGTTTTTCAGGCTGGTGATATTGCCGTTGAACTGGCCCAGCATGTCTTTCTGCTGTTGCAGCAACAGCAAGCGCGCGGCGGCGACCGGATCATCCCCGGCGGTTTGCACACGCACACCGGAACTGGCCTGGTCCTGAGCCTTCACCACGCTGGAATAGTTGTCCGAATACTTGGCGGAACTGGTTTCGAAATATTGAGCAGTAGAAATACGCATCGTCCCAGACTCCCTTAAAGACTATTGATCAATGTACTGAAGGTTTCTTGCGCAGCCTTGATGATCTGCGACGACGCCGTGTAGTACTGCTGGAACTTGATCATGTCGCCCGCTTCTTCATCCAGGTTGACCTGAGACACCGAGTTGCGCGCGTCCTGGTTGGCCTTGAGCAATGCGCCGGTTGCCGTGGTGTCGGTAATGGCCGAAGCGGCCTTGGCACCCACGGTCGAGACCAGGCGGCTGTTGGCCGTCACCAGGCTCACACCACCGCCACTGCCATCGGCCAGGCCGACCGAGGCCTTGGTTTGCAGGTCCAGCAATGCCAGGGCATTGCGGTTATCCGAGCGGCCCGCGGCGTTGAACGAGAACGAGGTGCTGTCACCGTCGGCAGGCGAGCCGCCGACCGTAGTATCGAAACTGAAGCTCTGTGCCGGGGTGAGCAAGGTCCCGCTGGCATCCCGCATCGGTACGGCGACCGTAATCTTGTTGCCTTGGCCTGGAACGATGGTGCCGGTACCAATCGGGTTACCCTGGGCATCGTTGAGCGTGTACGGCTGAGTGCCGTCGGTGGCCGGCTTGCCGAATACCATCTTGACCGGCATCGAGTGTTCAATCCCGGTACGCAGCTGAGCGGTCGCCGCGCCGCCATCGATGTCGATCGGCACCGTCAGGCTCGGCGGGGTAAAGGTGCCAGTGCCCTGGTTGGTCTTGCTGCCCTCGCCCAGCAAAGGCCCGGCGAATGCAATTTTATTGGCGTCGGTCAGTTGGGTACCGATACCGGTGGCACCGTTGGCGGTCGGGCTGACCTTGAAAGTGTCACCCGCGGCCACTGGGCCTTTGCCGTCCAGGGCCAGGGTAAAACCATCAATCACCGGCGGCGGCGTGGTGGTGGTGTCAAACGCGCCCATGGCCTTGCCGTCGGAACGCGTCACCGTGTAGTTATTGCCACTGCTGAAGGTGACTTTATAGTCGTAGGTCGACAGCTTGCTGGTGTCGCTGATGCTGACATTCAGGTTACCGGAACCGGCGCTGTTGCCCGCCGCGCCTTGGCTGCGCTGCGAGATGGCGACAGCGCTGTTGACGTCCTTGAACAGGGACACGCCGAAGTCGCCGTTCAAATCCAGGCCTTGGCCGAGCTGGCTGTTGACGGTATCGGCGGTGGCGATGGCGATACGCCCCAAATCATTGATGGCCGGCATCAAGGCGTCACTGCGATAACGCAACAGGCCACCGATGCTACCGCCACTGAGCACATTGCCCAGGTCGATCGAGGTTCCGCCACCCGCATTGAGCTGGATGGTGTACTGGCTCGGGTCGTTTTGGCTCGGCACTGCCGAAATGGTGCTGGACTGGTCGCCCAACACCAGGGACTGCCCGGTGCCGGTACTGACGCTGAATATCCCGTTCTTTTCGCTGGCGGTGACCCCCACCAACTCATTGAGCGAACGTACCGCTTCGTTACGCGCATCCAGCAGGTTGGCCGGCGCCGTGGTGGTTGAGCCTTGGGCCTGGGTGATCTGCTTGTTGAGCGAGGCGATCGACGAGGTCAATTGGTTGACCTGATCGCTCATGGTGCCCAACTGGCCGTTGATCGATTCTTTCTGCTGGTTGAGCTGGCCGGAGATCGCGTTGAAACGGTTGCTCAGGGTCTGGGCGCTGGTCAACAGCACTTGTCGGGCAGAAACGTCGCTGGGGTTGGAAGCGGCGGTCTGCACGGCGGAGAAGAACGCCCCCAGTACCGAGGACATGCCGGTGGTCTTGTCCGACAAGGTCTTGTCGATGGCGCTCGCCTGGCTCGAATAGGCCTTGGCATCGTTATTGAGTGCCGTGCTGTTCTGGTAAGCCGCGTCCAGGAATTCGTTATATACCCGGCGCACATCGGCCAGGGTGGTGCCGCTACCGATGTATACGCCGCCGTAGGGGTTCGACGCGTTCGCGTTCTGGGTGGTCTGCTGACGCGAATAGCCCGAGGTGTTGGCGTTGGCGATGTTGTTACTCAAGACCGACAACGATCCTTGAGCGGCGTTAAGCCCCGACATCCCGATATTGAGCAAACTCATGGTGGTTCAGACCTTATAAATGAGTGGTCGCGCCCGCGGCAGCGTAATTCTGGTAACTGTCCATCGTTTTGGCGATCTGCGAAATCTTGCTGGCATAGGCCGGGTCGGTTGCGTATCCGGCTTTTTGCAACTCGCGTACAAACTGTTCGGGGTTATCGGCCGATTTCACAACTTCTTTATAGCGATCATTGCTTTGCAGCAACGTCACGAGGTCATGGAAGCTGTCCTGGTAGGAGTCGTAGGAACGGAACTGCGCCGTCTCCTTGACCATCGCCCCATCACGAAACTCGCTGGTGATCGCGCGGGCCTGGCCGCCCTGCCAACTCTTGCCGGCCTTGATGCCGAACAGGTTGTGGCTGCTGCTGCCGTCCTCGGCACGCATCACCGATTTGCCCCAGCCAGTTTCCAGGGCGGCCTGGGCCACCAAGTACTTTGGATCGACGCCGATACGTGCTGCCGCGGCCTTGGCCATCGGCAACATGGTGGCGACGAATTCATCCTGGGAACTGAAGGCTTTCTTCGCCGGCGCCAACGGTGGCTGGGCCACGGCGCGACCGTAGACCTGCATGCGTCCGCTCGGTACGGCAAACGTGCGCGCGGTGCTGTTGACCACGCTGTCGTCGGCGGCACTGTTACGCAGCGGTGCGTTTTTAGCATCGATCGCGACCGGCGCGGTCGGCACGATGCCAGCGAGCAGGCGGTCGGTCAGCTTGCTTGGCAGGGCAATACGACGCTGGTTCATCAGCGCCATATCGTTGGCGTGGGCGCTGGCGCCCTCGGGCACCGCCACGCGGTACGCCCACAGCGGGCGCTGGCCATTGGAGCGACCCAGCGGGCCATCGGCCTTGGTGCCAGCGGCGATTTCCGTCGGCACATCGACCTTCTTCGCCGCGTCTGCCGCCGCCGGCCCCTGCAAGGTGGCCGCCTGGGCGTCCACCGGTTTGTTCTTCTGCATCTGGCGCATCAGCACGTCGGCCAGGCCGATACCGCCACCTTCGCGGGACATGGAGACCGCCAACTGCTGGTCGTACATTTCCTGGTATTGCTTGGCGGCCGGAGTGTTCAGCGGGTTGTCCTTGCCCAGGGCCTCGGTGGCCGAGCGCATGGACTTGAGCATCTCGCTCAAGAACAACGACTCGAACTCCTGCGCCACCTTGCGCATGTTGCCTTCGCTGTTCTTGTCAGCACCGACCTTGAGCTGGTTAAGCCGGTTCAGGTCGGAGTAAGAGCCCGAGTCCGCCGTGCTGGTCAGCCCGCTTTTGCGCATATCCATGGCCATGGCCTCAGATCACGATCAGGTCGGCTTGCAAGGCGCCGGCCTGTTTCAAAGCTTCGAGGATCGCCATCAAGTCGCCGGGCGCTGCGCCCACCTGGTTCACCGCGCGGACAATCTCATCCAGGGTCGTACCAGGGCCGAACTTGAACATCGGCTTGGCTTCTTGCTGAGCGTTGACACGGGAGCGCGGCACCACGGCGGTCTGGCCGTTGGACAGCGGCCCAGGCTGGCTGACGATCGGGTCTTCGGTGATGGTCACGGTCAGGCTGCCGTGGGTCACGGCCGCTGGCGAAACCTTGACGTTCTGGCCGATCACAATCGTACCGGTACGCGAGTTGATGATGACCTTGGCCACGGCCTGGCCGGGGTCGACCTCAAGGTTTTCCAGGATCGACAGGTAGTCGACGCGCTGGCTCGGATCGAGCGGCGCAGTGACACGAATCGAACCGCCATCGATCGCCTGGGCGACGCCAGGGCCAAGCATGTCGTTGATCTTGTCGACCACGCGCTTGGCGGTGGTGAAGTCGGAGCGGTTGAGGTTCAAGGTCAGGCTGTTGCCTTGGTTGAAACCACTGGGCACGGTGCGCTCAACCGTGGCGCCGCCGGGGATGCGACCGGCCGATGGCACGTTCACCGTAATCTTCGAACCATCACGCCCCTCGGCGTCGAAACCGCCAACCACCAGGTTGCCCTGGGCGATGGCGTAGACGTTGCCGTCGATACCCTTGAGGGGGGTCATCAGCAAGGTGCCGCCCCGCAGGCTTTTCGAGTTACCAATGGACGACACGGTAATGTCCACCACCTGGCCTGGCTTGGAGAACGCTGGCAAGTCGGCGCTGATCGACACCGCCGCGACGTTTTTCAACTGCACGTTGCCCGAACCCGCCGGCACCTTGATGCCGAACTGCGAGAGCATGTTGTTGAAGGTCTGCAAGGTGAATGGGGTCTGGGTGGTCTGGTCACCCGTACCATTGAGCCCCACCACCAGGCCGTAGCCGATCAACTGGTTGGAACGCACGCCGGAAATGCTGGCGATGTCTTTCAGGCGCTCGGCCTGGGCGACTGCGCTCAGGCATAACAACAGTGCCGCTGCCATCAGCTGTTTGACGTTCAAAGTGGCCACCTAGAAAGGGAACAGCGGGCTAAGGAAGAAACGGTCGAACCAGCCCGGCTGACTCGCATCAGCAAACGAACCCGTACCCGAGTAGGTAATGCGCGCATCGGCAATCCGTGTCGACGGCACGGTGTTGTCGGTGGAAATATCATCGGCGCGGACCATGCCGGCAATGCGCACCAGCTCGTCGCCGGTGTTGAGGGTCATCCACTTTTCACCGCGTACTGCGATGATGCCGTTGGGCAATACATCGGCCACGGTCACGGTGATCGAACCGGTCAGGCTGTTGCCCTGCCCCGCCGAACTCTTGCCGTTGGTGGCGCGGTCACCGCTGTAGCCTGCGCTCAGGCTCAAGTCACCGCTGCCCAGGGGGTTATTGGTGTTCGGTACAGCACCAAACAACGAAGTCAGGCCAATGCCGGTCTTGCTGGTCTTGCCCACCTGCGAGTTGGCATTCTTGCTGGCCGTGGTCTTCTCGTTGAGGGTGATGGTGATGATGTCACCGACCCGGAACGCCTTGCGGTCGCTGTACAGGTTCTGTTCGAAACCGGCCTGGTAGATCGAGCCGTTATTGGCCGCAGCCGGCAGCGGCGTGCGTGGCAACACCGGCGCGTAGTACGGGTCATTGGGTTTTGGCGTCGGGGCGACACAGCCCGCGAGCACGGCAATCCCACTCAATGCCAGAACGGAAACATAGCGATTCATGACCCTAACCTCACGGTGTTGCAGGCGCTCTCAGGAGCGCCCCATAGACTTGATTACAGATTCTGCGTAACGAACGAAAGCATCTGGTCAGCGGTGGAAATCACCTTGGAGTTCATCTCGTAGGCGCGCTGAGTGGTGATCATGTTGACCATCTCTTCAACCGTGCTGACGTTGGAGGTTTCCAGGGTGCTTTGCAGCGTGGTGCCGAAACCGTTCAGGCCAGGGGTGCCGATTTGCGGCGCGCCGCTGGAGGCGGTTTCCAGGAACAGGTTGTTACCAATGGCTTGCAGGCCGGCCGGGTTGATGAAGTCGGCGGTTTGCAGGTTGCCGATCACTTGCGACGCCGGGTTACCCGCCACCGTAATGGACACGGTGCCGTCGTTACCGACGGTGAACGTTTGGGCGTTGGCGGGCACGACAATCGCCGGTTCCAGGGCAAAACCGTTGGCGGTGACGACCTGGCCGTTGGCGTCCAGGTGGAACGTGCCGTCGCGGGTGTAGGTGGTGGTGCCGTCCGGCTGCAGGATCTGGAAAAACCCTTTGCCGTTGATCGCCATGTCCAGCGGCTGGCCAGTTTGCTGCAAGTTACCGGCGCTGAAGTTCTTTTGGGTGCCGACGATCTGCACACCGGTACCCAGTTGCAGGCCCGACGGCAGTTCGCTGTCCTGGGTCGACTGGGCGCCAGGCTGCTTCTTGATCTGGTAGAGCAGGTCCTGGAACTCGGCGCGATCACGCTTGAAGCCCGTGGTCGACACGTTTGCCAGGTTGTTGGAAATGGTGGTCAGGTTGGTGTCCTGGGCGGACAGGCCTGTTTTGGCAACCCATAGAGCCGGAAGCATGCTGTTCTCCTTCGTGCGCCTGTTTGTTGGCGCTGTGCTGCAAAATTAGTGTGGGTGATGCCGCTATCAGCTCATCGCCAGAACGCGGGTCATGGCCTGGTCGTCTTCTTTGGCGCTGTTCATCATCTTGATGTGCAGCTCGAATTGCTTGGAAAGCGCCAGCACCGCAGTCATTTCTTCCACCGCGTTGACGTTGCTCGCTTGCAGGAAGCCCGAGGTCAGCTTGACGCTCGCATCGGCCTGGGCCGGCTGGCCATCCTTGGTGTGGATGGTGCCGTCGAGGCCTTTGGTCATGTTCTTGAGGTCCGGCTGGACCAGCTTGATGCGGTCCACTTCCGCCATCACCCGTGGGCCTTCGCCCATGGCGCGGATGCTGACGGTGCCGTCGGCGCCCACTTCGATTTTCTGCTGGGGCGGCACGGCAATCGGGCCACCGTTGCCCATGATCGGCATACCGTTGCCGGCCCGCAGCACGCCCAGCGCATCCACATTCATGCTGGCGCTGCGCACGTAGGCTTCGCCACCGTCCGGCGTTTGCACCGCCATCCAGCCGTCACCGCTGACCGCCACATCCAGGTCACGACCGGTTTCGATCATGGCGCCCGGCGAGAAGTCGGTGGCTGGCCGCTCGGTCATGGCAAAGGCCCGCGCCGGAAAGCTGTCACCGAACACCGGCATCGAACGGGCCTGCTCCAGGTCACGCTGGAAGCCGTTGGTGGAAATGTTCGCCAGATTGTTGGCATGGGCCTTCTGCGCCAGAGCATTCTGGCTGGCGCCGGTCATTGCCACATAAAGGTACTTGTCCACGCTCTATCCTCTTTCTGACGGACGCTTGCCGCCCACCGCTGTACTGATGAGGCTTAAGCAATTTGCGAACCAACTTTTGAAAAGCGGGAGAAGTGCAGGCGGGGCGGGGGTTTGGCGGCGGGCGTGAATAAATGACGTCCCGATGGGAGTCGAAAAAACGGCGGACTTATGCCGCTTACGGCAACGCCACGGATTAAATGTGGGAGGGGTTGCCCCCTCCCACACGGGTTATTTGTCGACCTTGAGGATTTCGTAATCGCGCAATTTATTGGCGATGGTGGTGTGAGACACGCCCAAGCGCTTACCCAGCAGTCGACTGCTAGGGTGCTCGGCGTACAGGCTTTCCAGCACTGCCTTCTCGAAGCGTCCGACGATCGCCTCCAAACCACCCTCCAGCGAGAAATCGCCAAGCGGCTGACGCACGCCATAGTCCGGCAGCCGGATATGCTCGGCCTTGACCGTGCCGCCGTCGCACAACGACACCGCCTGGAACAACACGTTTTCCAACTGCCGCACGTTACCTGGCCAGTGGTAGTGGCTCAGGCGCTCCATCGCGGCGGGCGCCAGCTTGGGCAGCGGGCAGCCGATCTGGCGGCTGGCCTGGTCGAGAAAGTGCTCCACCAACGGCGCCAGGCCATCAAGGCATTCACGCAACGGCGGGATATGCAGGGACAGCACGTTGAGGCGATGGTAGAGATCCTGGCGGAATTCACCACGGGCGCACAGCTCGGACAAATCCACCTGGGTGGCGCAGATCACCCGCACATCCAGGTACACCTCTTCATCGCTGCCGACACGCCGAAAGCAGCCGTCCTGCAAAAAGCGCAGCAATTTCACCTGCAAGCGCGCGCTCATTTCCCCGACACCATCGAGAAACAGCGTACCGCCCGCTGTCAGTTCCAGCAGCCCGAGCTTGCCTTCGGCCCGCGCGCCTTCAAAAGCGCCTGGGCCATAGCCAAACAGCTCGGTCTCGGCCATCGATTCAGGCAGGCCGGCGCAGTTGAGCGCCATCAACGGCGACTGCCCACGCGGGCTGGCCAAGTGACAGGCACGCGCCAGCAACTCTTTACCCGTGCCGGTTTCGCCTTCTATTAATAGCGGCGCATCCAGCGGTGCCATGCGCCGCGCTTCGCGGACCACGGCAGCCATGACCTTGGAGCTTTGGAAGATACTGTCGAAGCCACGCAACTCTTGCTTGCGCACGTTGTAGATGCGCTCACCGACGCGATCGGCGCGATGCAGGGTCAACACGGCGCCCGCCATCGCTTCGCTGTCATCGTGCTCGGAGGATTGCAGCGGCGCGATATCCGCCAGGAACACGTCACCCTTGACCTTGACCCGCAGGCCATTGATCCGCGACTTGCTGGCGCGCACCAGTTCCGGCAAATCGAAATCCTCGGCATAGCGCGACAGCGGAATCCCCGGCACCTCGTCCACCCGCACGCCAAGCAACTGCGCCGCGGCACGGTTGGCGGCAACGATGGAGCCGCCCATGTCGATGGACAACACCGGAAACTCCAGGGCACCAAGCAGCGCATTGAGCTCCATATGCCGGCGCTCGCTGGGCATCAGCCCTACCCTCTTTACGCCAAACACCCCGGCAATCGCCTCGAACTGCGGACGCAATGCCTGGAACTGCATGTTCACCAGGTTCGGGCAGTACAGGTAGATGGCATTGCCGTGCTCGCCACCGACCTCGCCCTTGGCGACGTTGACGCCGTACTCCACCAGCAGGTTGAGGATGTCCCGCAGGATGCCGATGCGGTTCTGGCAATGCACTTTGATACGCATGGAAAGGCTCGAAAGGTCGGTAGGCGCTGCGTCTTTTTGTCGCTGGGCGCAGATAGTCGTCAAGATTATGTGACAGTCGCCGCGCTTTTCACAGCGTGGTGACGCCAGAATACCCAGGGTCGTAACGAAAACTTTACGAAAAACGGTAATTTTTCCTACGAACACACCTGAGCGGCAGGTGGAATCGCGCCCCAGTCGGGGTATCAATAGGGTCATCGCAGGACATAACAAGAACGAATGCCTAGCAGGAGAGCCGTATGAAGCAGACGCACTACGTGGCCCGCGAGCCCGATGCGCAAGGTTTTATCCACTACCCGCCGGAAGAACACGCGGTGTGGAACACTCTGATCACCCGTCAATTGAAAGTGATCGAGGGTCGCGCCTGCCAGGAATACCTGGACGGCATCGACAAGCTCGGCCTGCCCCTGGACCGCATTCCACAGTTGAGCGAAATCAACCAGGTGCTGGCCGACACCACGGGCTGGCAAGTTGCCCGGGTGCCGGCGCTGATCCCCTTCCAGACCTTTTTCGAATTGCTCGCCAACAAGCAGTTTCCCGTGGCGACCTTTATTCGCACCCGCGAAGAACTGGACTACCTGCAAGAGCCGGATATTTTCCATGAGATCTTTGGTCACTGCCCGCTGCTGACCAACCCCTGGTTCGCCGAATTCACCCACACCTACGGCAAGCTCGGCCTGGCAGCCACCAAGGAGCAACGGGTGTACCTCGCGCGCCTCTACTGGATGACCATCGAGTTCGGCCTGGTGGACACCCCTGAAGGTCGGCGCATCTACGGTGGTGGCATTCTGTCGTCGCCCAAAGAGACGGTGTACAGCCTGTCGTCCGAGCCTGAGCACCAAGCCTTCGACCCACTGGAGGCAATGCGCACGCCGTATCGTATCGATATCCTGCAACCGCTGTACTTTGTCCTGCCCAACCTCAAGCGCCTGTTCGAAGTCGCGCAGGAAGACATCATGGGCATGGTTGAGCGCGGTATGCAGTTAGGCTTGCACGCCCCGAAATTTCCGCCAAAACCCAAAGCAGCGTGAACCTCAGGTTTTGCGGCCAGGTGAGTCTGTTCCCTGGCCCCGCGTTGCTTTAGGGTAACGCCACTGACGACCGTTTCCAGACACTCGAATTCAGGACACCCCCATGACTACCTTGAACCAAGCCCACTGCGAAGCCTGCCGCGCCGATGCCCCACAGGTCAGCGATGAAGAACTGCCGGTGCTGCTCAAGCAGATTCCCGACTGGAATATCGAAGTACGCGATGGCGTGATGCAACTGGAAAAGGTCTTCCTGTTCAAGAACTTCAAGTTCGCCCTGGCCTTTACCAACGCCATGGGTGAAATCTCCGAAGCCGAAGGCCATCACCCAGGCCTGCTCACCGAATGGGGCAAAGTCACCGTGACCTGGTGGAGCCACTCCATCAAGGGCCTGCACCGCAACGACTTCATCATGGCCGCGCGTACCGACGAAGTGGCCAAGAACGCCGAGGGCCGCAAGTAATGCATTTCGATGCCATTGGTCGCGTGCCCGGCGACCCGATTCTCGGGCTGATGGACCTGTACGCCCAAGACTCCAACCCGAACAAGTTCGACCTCGGCGTGGGCGTGTACAAGGACGACCAGGGCCTGACGCCGATTCCCCATTCGGTGAAACGCGCGGAACAGCGCCTGGTCGACACCCAGACCACCAAGACCTATATCGGCGGCCACGGCAATGCGGCCTTTGGCACATTGATCAGTGAGCTGGTACTGGGCACCGACTCGGCGCTGCTGCGCGAAGGCCGTGCCGGCGCCACCCAGACCCCAGGCGGCACCGGCGCCCTGCGCCTGAGCGCCGACTTTATCGCCCACAGCCTGCCCGGCCGTGGCGTATGGCTGAGCAACCCGACCTGGCCGATCCACGAAACCATCTTCGCCAAGGCCGGGCTCAAGGTCAGCCATTACCCTTACGTGGGGGCGGACAACCGGCTGGATGTGGCGGCAATGCTCGCCACCCTGTCCACCGTGCCCGAGGGCGATGTGGTGTTGCTGCACGCCTGCTGCCATAACCCGACCGGCTTCGACCTGTCCCAGGCGGACTGGCGCCAGGTGCTGGAGATCGTGCGCGAGCGGCGGTTGCTGCCGTTGATCGACTTTGCCTACCAGGGCTTCGGCGACGGCCTGGAACAGGACGCCTGGGCGGTACGGCTAATGGCGGCCGAGTTGCCGGAAGTGCTGGTCACCAGTTCCTGTTCGAAGAACTTCGGCCTGTACAGTGACCGTGTCGGCGCGTTGATTGTGTGTGCGGCGGATGCCGAGAAGCTGACCGACGTGCGCAGCCAGTTAGCGAACATCGCCCGTAACCTGTGGTCGACCCCACCGGATCATGGGGCGGCGGTGGTCGCGACCATCCTCGGCGATGCCGAGCTGAAGACGCTGTGGAGCGGCGAAGTCGAAGCCATGCGTTCACGCATCGCGCAGTTGCGTTGCGGACTGGTGGAGGCGTTGGCGCCTCACGGTTTGTCGGAGCGGTTCGCGCACATCGGCGCACAACGCGGGATGTTTTCCTACACCGGTTTGAGTGCCGAGCAGGTGAAGCAACTGCGCGAGAAGCACAGCGTGTATATGGTCAGTTCGGGGCGGGCTAACGTGGCGGGTATTGACGCGACACGCCTGACACTCCTGGCCGAAGCCATTGCCGACGTGTCCAACTGAAGAAACACAAAACCAATTGTAGGAGCGAGCTTGCTCGCGAAGAACTCATAAGCACCGCGCCTATTCAGGCTGCACGCGTTATCGTTGACGTTTTTCGCGAGCAAGCTCGCTCCTACAGTTGGATCAAGCCCCCTCCCACATCTGGACTGTGGTTGGCCTTCAGTTGGTGATCATCTCGGCCTTGAGCTGTGCCTCTTTGGCCTGCGCATCGGCCAACCGATACAACTCGATATGCCCATCCCAGTGTTCGATCAACGCCGTGCACGACTCCACCCAATCCCCGCAGTTGAGGTAATCGACCTCACCCACCTTGCGAATTTCCGCGTGATGGATATGCCCGCACACCACGCCGTGCAGTTCACGCTTGGTCACTTCATGGGCGATGGCTTCTTCAAAGTCGCTGATAAAGCTCACGGCGGTTTTCACCTTGTGCTTCAGGTACGCTGACAGCGACCAGTAGCCGTAGCCATACCGCGCGCGCCAATGATTGAGCCAACGGTTCAACGTCAGCGTGAACTCGTAGGCCGAGTCGCCGAGGAACGCCAGCCAACGGTGATAGCGGGTGATCACATCGAACTGGTCGCCATGGATCACCAGCAAGTGCCGGCCATCGGCGGTGACATGCACGGCCTCGTCCACCAGTTGGATGTTGCCCAGGATCAGCGTGGAATAGCGACGCAGGAACTCATCGTGGTTGCCGGTGACGTAGATCACCTCGGTGCCGCGCTTGGCCATGGTCAGCAAGCGGCGGATCACATTGGTGTGGGCCTGGGGCCAATACATGCCGCCACGCAGCTTCCAGCCGTCGATGATATCGCCGACCAGGTAGACCTTGTCGGCGTGGTACCCCTTGAGAAACTGCGACAGGTGTTCGGCCTGGCAATCCCGGGTGCCCAGGTGCACATCGGAAATCCACAGGGTACGCACGCGCTGCTTACGGCTGGGCGGGGTGAACTCGGCACTGGTCATGGGCATCCCTCGACGCTGTTTTTGCGAGCTTGCGCCCAGGCGGTGAATAGCCCATGACAGCTGTGCGTCAGTCTGATGACAGCGCCCACCGAGGGCGAAGCGTTGTAGACTGGCGCCCTGCTGCCCAGGAGACCGCGATGCAACCGTCCCTCACGCTCCGCCACTACCTCGAAGCGCCCATTGCCCACAGCCATGACCACGCGCAGCTGGTGTTCGGCCTGTCCGGCCATTTGGACCTGGAAGTCGATGGCCGTGGCAGCCAGGTGCATGAGAGCAGTGTGATGGTGCTGCCCTTCTCTGCGCATCACGCCTGCGGTAGCCGCGATGGCAGCCGCTGCCTGGTGCTCGACGTGCCCACCGAACACTGGGTGCTGCAATCGTTGGGCGAGCATGCCGATGCCAGCCGCCGCCTGCTCGATCAACCGGCCCGCCTGACCCTGGATACCCGGCAACACCAGTTGGTGCAATGGCTGGCGCACAGCCCGGTGAGTGACCCGCTGATCGCCCAGCAAGGCGCGGTGTTGTTACTCGCCAGCCTCAATCATCCGCAGGCGCCCCTCACGCCGGGCCGGCGCCTGCCCTACGCCGCGTTCAATGCCCATATCGAGCGGCACGCCGCCCATCCCCTGCAGGTCGCTGACCTGGCGCGCATCGCCGACCTTTCGGTGGCGCGCCTGCATGCGCGATTCATGGCCGAGTGCGGGCAGACGCCCATGGACTATATCCGCAGCCGTCGCCTGCACAGGGCACTGGGCCTGCTGCGCGACACCCCGCTGCCCATCGGCGAGATCGCCGCACGCGTCGGCTATGCCTCGCAGAGTGCGTTTGCCGCGGCAATGTTGCGTGAGTTCGGCGCCTCCCCCGGCGCCTTGCGGCGTTCGGTGCACACGCGAGTCCTGCGCTAAAAATCGCGAGCCGCACGACAGACACCCACACCGTCCACCCTCTAGACTGCGATCCTGTCACCCCGTTGGTTCAAGGATCGCAATGACTCCCCGTTCAGCCCTCGGCGCCCTGCATATCGGCGCACTGATGTTTGGCCTCACCGGCGTATTCGGCAAGCTGGCGGCCGCCTCGCCGGCCATCATCGTGTTCGGCCGCGCCGCGTTTGCGGTGTTGGCCCTGGCGGTCTTCGCGCGCTTCGCCAGCAACGCCCCCTGGAAGACGTTGCAAATGCGCGACTGGCGCCGGCTGCTGGTCAGTGGCGTGTTGCTGGCCGCACATTGGGTGACGTTCTTCATGGCGGTCAAGGTTGCTGGCGTCGCGGTGGCAACCCTGGGGTTTACCGCATTCCCGGCGTTCACTGTGATCCTCGAGGGCTTGATCTTCCGCGAGCGGATCCGCGCCAATGAAGTGCTGCTGGTCGCGCTGGTGACCGTCGGCCTGGTGCTGGTCACGCCAGACTTCAACCTCGCCAGCGAAGCCACGGGCGGCCTGCTGTGGGGGATTGTCTCGGGGCTGCTGTTTTCCTTGCTGTCGCTGAACAACCGCGCCAGCTCCGGACGGATTCCGGCGGTACAGGCGGCGCTGTGCCAGAACGTGGTGGTCGCCGTGTGCCTGTTGCCCGTGGCGGCACCAGGGCTGGCGGATGTGCGGGCCATGGACTGGCTGTGGATCGGGCTGCTTGGAGTGTTCTGTACCGGGTTGGCCCACAGCCTGTTTGTCGCCAGCCTCGCGGTGATCAAGGCGCGCACCGCCTCGGTGGTGTTCGCCATGGAACCGGTCTATGGCATCACGGTGGCGTGGCTGCTGTTCGCCGAAACCCCGACCTTGCGCATGCTGCTGGGCGGCGCGCTGATCATTGTCGCCATCGTCCTCTCCGGCCTGATGGGCAGTGCCAGCCAGGCCAAACAGCCGGCAGCGACGGCCTGATCTATACTTGGCCCATCCGCAACAGTCTGTCGTCGTTCAACGGATAAAGACTCCTCGACGACAGCCATGCCCTTTGAAGTTGCTGCAAGCGAGTGGTCACGCCATTAACGCTATGCAGGAGCTGCATCATGGAAACACTCATCAGCTTGCTGATTCAGATCATCAGCGGTGCCGTCGGCGGTAATCTGGCCGGCATGACCAAACAGAGCCTGGGCACCGGGCTCAATACCTTTCTTGGCGGGGTCGGCGGCCTGGTGCTGGGCCAGGTGGTCTCCGCACTGACGGGCACCTCCGGTGGCGAAGCACTGGATGTGGCGGCGGTCGGCAGCAATATTGTCGGCGGCGGCATCGGTGGCCTGGTGCTGACGTGGATCGTGGGCTTCATCAAGAACCAGATGGCTGCCAAGTAGGCACGCGGCAGTGGGTCACTATCCTGCCAGGACGGTGACCTTTACTGCGTACGATCGTTGTGCCCCAGGTCACGCTGCGGGTCGATCTGGTCGCGCACACGCTGCTTGAGTACCTTGGCCTCCGGGAAGCCGCCATCGGCCTTGCGCTCCCAGATCTGCACGCCGTCGCAGGTGATGCGAAACGCCCCTCCCGTGGCGGGCGCCAGCGACACTTTGCCCAGGTCATCGGCAAAGGTGCTCAGCAGCTCCTGGGCCAGCCATGCGGCGCGAAGCAGCCATTGGCACTGGGTGCAGTAGGTGATGACGATTTCGGGTTTGCTGACGGACATAACTTGACAGGTTCCTGGCGTAACGGGCTCGGAGGGTCGAGTGGCTATAATACCGGCCTTTATCGCCCAGCCTCGAGATTCATGATGCGCCGCCTGCTGTCCTGCCTGTTCCTGTGCCTTCTCCCCCTCCTCGCCCACGCCGCCGACGCGCCGCGCCCGAAAATCGGCCTGGTACTGTCCGGTGGCGCCGCGCGCGGCCTGGCCCATATCGGCGTGCTCAAGGCCCTGGAGGAACAGGGGATTCATATCGATGCGATTGCGGGTACCAGCATGGGGGCGGTGATCGGTGGGCTGTATGCGTCGGGTTACAAGATCGACGAACTGGAAAAACTGGCACTGGGCATCGACTGGCAGCAAGCCCTCTCCGACGCGCCGCCTCGCGAGGACGTGCCGTTCCGGCGCAAGCAGGATGACCGGGATTTCCTGGTCAAACAGAAGCTCAGTTTCCGCGATGACGGCAGCCTGGGCCTGCCCCTCGGGGTGATCCAGGGACAGAACCTGGCGCTGCTGCTAGAAAGCATGTTTGCCCACACCAGTAACATCCGCAATTTCGACAAGCTCCCCATCCCGTTCCGCGCCGTAGCCACGGACATCACCACTGGCGAAAAAGTGGTGTTCCGCAAGGGCCTCCTGCCCCAGGTGATCCGCGCCAGCATGTCGATCCCGGCCGTGTTCGCCCCGGTCGAGTTGGATGGCCGGCTGCTGGTGGACGGCGGCATGACCGACAACATCCCCCTGGACGTGGCGCGGGAGATGGGTGTCGACATCGCCATCGTGGTCGACATCGGCACGCCGCTGCGCTCGCGCAAGCAACTGGCCACGGTGGTGGATGTGCTCAACCAGTCCATCACCCTGATGACCCGACGTAACTCCGAAGAACAACTCAAGGCCCTGCACCCCAAGGATGTGCTGATCCAACCACCACTGGCCGCCTACGGCGTGACGGACTTCGGCCGCGCCAAGGACATGATCGACGCCGGCTACCGCGCCACCCGCGCCCTCGACGTACGCCTGGCCCACCTGCGCCCTGCCGAACCGATCGACCCGGAACTGGTCGCTGCGCGCACTCCGGGCGAACGCACGCCGGTGATCACCGCCATCACGGTGGAGAACGACTCGAAAGTCAGCGATGACGTGATCCGCTACTACATCCGCCAACCCCTGGGTGAGCCGCTGAACCTGGGCCGCCTGCAAACGGACATGGGCACCTTGTACGGCCTGGACTACTTCGAGCAGGTGCAATACCGCGTGGTCAAGAAAGGCCACGACAATACCCTGGTGATCAGCGCGCGCGGCAAACGCAGCGGCACCGATTACCTGCGCCTGGGCTTGAACCTGTCGGACGATATGCGCGGCGACAGCGCTTTCAACCTCGGCGCCAGCTACCGTATGAACGGCATCAACCGCCTCGGCGCAGAATGGCTGACGCGAGTGCAGATCGGCGACCGGCAGGAACTGTACAGCGAGTTCTACCAGCCGATGGACACCGGCTCACGTTACTTCGTCGCCCCCTATCTGAGTGCCCAGGCGCAGAACGTCGAGCTGATCCTGGACAACGACCCCATCTCCGAATACCGCCTGGAACGCTATGGTTTCGGGTTGAATGTCGGGCGGCAGATCGGCAACAGCGGTGAGATCCGCTTCGGTGTCGGCGAGGCCTGGGGCAAGGCCGATGTGCGCATCGGCGACCGAGACCTGCCGAGCGTGAGCTTCAGCGAAGGCTTCTATGAGTTGAAGTACTCCTTCGACTCCCTCGACAACGTGTACTTCCCGCACAGCGGTGAAGACATCGGCCTGGCATTCCGGGAATTCGAGCCGGGGCTGGGCTCGGACCAGCGGTACCGGCAATGGGAATTCAAGCTGGACAAGGCCATGAGCAGCGGCCCCGACACCCTGGTGCTGGGCGGGCGCTACGGGCGGACCCTGGATAACTCGGATGTGGTGATTTCCAGCTTTCTGCTCGGCGGGGCGCGGCAATTGTCGGGCTTTCGCCAGGATGCGATTTCGGGGCAGAACATCAGCTTGATGCGGGCGGTGTACTACCGCCGCCTGACGCCGCGCTCATACCTGCCACTGGATTTCCCGCTGTACCTGGGCGCCTCCCTGGAACGGGGCCGGGCGTGGAACAACGACAATGAATTCGACAGCGGCTATATCAATGCCGCGAGTATTTTCCTCGGGTTTGATACGCCATTGGGGCCACTGAACTTCAGCTATGGGTTCAATGATGATAGTCAGCAGGCGGTTTACTTGAACCTGGGGCAGACGTTCTGACGCATCAACCGCAGGAGCCGGCGTGTTGTGGCGAGGGTACACACTCACTCGCCACAACACGCCCTGGATCCAGCCGTGTCAGGACTTTTCCAGATTCGCCAGGATATGCCCATGCACCCGCATGCACACGCGCATATCTTCTTCATCCACGCCCACGAACAGTTCATGGCGCAAGGCAGTGGCAATGGTCTCGATCTGCTCGATCAAGGGGCGGGCGCTATCGCATAGCAGAATACGCTTGGCACGGCGGTCTTCCACCACGGCCTGGCGCTGCACCAGGCCCTGGCCTTCCAGGCTATCGAGCAAACGTGCCAGGGTCGGGCCTTCCACGCCGACGCTTTGCGCCAACTCGCGTTGCGTCGGTGCTTCTTCGAAACGAGCCAGGTGCAACAGCACCAGCCAGCGCGCCTGGGACAAGCCCAGCCCGGCCAGACGGCGGTCCAGCTCGGCGCGCCAACCTCGGGACATTTGCGCCAACTGCATGCCAAAACGGTGTTGATCGGTTAACGGCATAAAAAACTCATGGGTTAGACTGAAAATAAAGTATGGCTAATTATTAGTCAGCTAAGCATGAGCCATGTCAGTAGGCAAGGTCTGCTATGTACTGATTCGTTACATTGTCGTAATTGGCACACTAAATTTCGAATTCCGACTGCAATGCCGCCCGAACACAGTACAAAACACCCTCAGGCACACGCCCGGTAAACAGCGGCGCAATCTCCGAAACGGCTGGCAATTCGCCTTCTCCATCGAGGAAGGCGTCTTGGATTTCGCCGAGCAAATCTTCCGGCAAATCAAGGGCCTGCTCCAGGGACAGCTGTTGCTTGCCGATGGATTCAGCCAACAGGGTGTAGACGTTTTTCTCCGAACATTGCAGTTGGCCGGCGATCTGAATCGGGGTCATGCCGGCGCGTGCCAGGCTGATCAATTCATGGCGAATATCGGCGACTTCCTTCGGCGCCTCGGCCTGGCCGCCGAGCACTTCGAGGAAGGCTTGGCCATAACGCTCCAGCTTGCGCGCACCCACGCCGCTGACCCGGGCCATCTCGGCCAGGGTGGTGGGTTGCTCGCGCAGCATCTCCAACAGGGTCGAGTCGGGGAAGATGACGTAAGGCGGCACGCTGTGTTCCTGTGCCAGTTTGCGCCGCAGGGTGCGCAAGGCTTCCCACTGCTCGCGTTCTTCGCCACGCACCAGTTGGCTGGCCTGGCTGGTGCTGCTCTTGGCGGTGGTTTGCGGCTTGAGGTCGCGACGCAGTTCCAGGCTCACTTCGCCCTTGAGCAGCGGCCGGCAACTGTCGTTCAGGCGCAGGCCGCCGTAGCCCTCGATGTCGATATCAACCAGGCCGCGCGCGACCATCTGTCGGAACAGTGAACGCCACTCGCCTTCGGCCCGTGCCTTGCCGACGCCATAGACCGAGAGTTTTTCGTGACCGAAGCTGCGCACTTTTTCGTTGTCTTTGCCCAGCAATACGTCCACCAGATGGCCCACGCCATAACGCTGGCCAGTACGGTAGATCGCTGACAACCCCTGGCGTGCCGGTTCGGTGGCGTCCCAGGTCTGTACGCCGTCGACGCAATTGTCACAGTGACCGCACGGCTCGGGCATGTCTTCGTCGAAGTACGCCAACAGGGTCTGGCGGCGGCAGCGCGTCTCTTCGCACAGCGACAACATGGCGTCGAGCTTGTGCTGTTCCAGGCGCTTGTGGCGTTCGTCACCCTCGGAGTTCTGCAGCATCTGCTTGAGCATCACCACGTCTTGCAGGCCATAGACCATCCAGGCATCCGCTGGCAGCCCGTCACGGCCGGCACGCCCGGTTTCCTGGTAGTAAGCCTCGAGGGACTTGGGCAGGTCCATATGCGCCACGAAGCGCACGTTGGACTTGTCGATCCCCATGCCGAAGGCGATGGTTGCCACCATGATCAGGCCTTCCTCGTTGAGGAAGCGTTTCTGGTGGGCGGAGCGCGTTTCATTGGGCAGGCCGGCGTGGTACGGCAGCGCCGGGTAACCCTGCTCGCACAGGAAGGCGGCCACTTCATCGACTTTCTTGCGCGACAGGCAATAGACAATGCCCGCATCGCTGCGCCGCTCGGACAGGAACGCCAGCAACTGCTTGCGTGGCTGCTCCTTGGGCACGATGCGGTAGAAAATATTCGGTCGGTCGAAGCTCGACAGGAAGCGCTCGGCATTCTGTAAATGCAGGCGCTCGACAATCTCTTCGCGGGTGCGCTTGTCGGCGGTGGCGGTCAGCGCGATGCGCGGGACGTCGGGGAACAACTCTGCCAACTGGCCCAATTGCAGGTATTCGCGACGGAAATCGTGCCCCCATTGCGAAACGCAGTGGGCTTCGTCGATGGCGAACAGGGCGATTTCCAGGCTTTGCAGGAAGGCCAGCATGCGTGGCTGCACCAGGCGCTCTGGGGCGAGGTAGAGCATTTTCACTTCGCCGCGCTTGATGCGCGCGGCCAGGTCGCGCTGCTGTTCGGCGCTGAGGGTGGAGTTCAATGACGCGGCCGCCACACCGAGTTCCTCCAGGGTCGCCACCTGGTCGTCCATCAACGCAATCAACGGCGACACCACCACGGCCAGGCCGTTACGCAGCAAGGCGGGCACCTGGAAACACAACGACTTGCCGCCGCCGGTAGGCATCAGGACCAGGGCATCACCGCCACTGGCCACGCGCTCAATGATCGCACCCTGGCGGCCACGAAAACTGTCGTAGCCGAAGATGTCCTTGAGGACGCGTTGAGCCTGCTCGAGCATGTAAAACTCCAAAAAAGTGCCGAAACCCTCAGTACAGGCTGGCCGAGAAAACGCGGCTTCACGGAAAATAATCCGTAAACGAAGTTTTCTCGGCCTGGTGCCTGGCCTGCGGGGCATCACAAAACGCGGCAGTATACCCGAGGGTCATCCGGCAAAGGGCGCGACTGACGAATAGACGTCCGTCTCTAAAACCTGGCAAATATGCAGTGCGGCTGGCCTGGGCGCTCAAGAAAGCCTAGAATTCAGCATCGTTTATTCCCAAGGTAGTCCTTCAATGTCCTTCGCTGAGCAACTAACCCGCCTGCAAGCCTTCCTCGACGCCGATGAGCTGCATGACGAGGCGCTGGACTATGTGGCCGCCCACGGCTACCTGACCGCCTTGTCGATCTCCTCCGACATCGTGCCGGACCGTGAGTGGATCGACGCCTTGTTCGCCGAAGAGCCGCACTACGCCGACGCCGCCCAGCGTGAAGAAATCGAAGCCACCCTGGTGGCCCTGAAGGCCCACATCGGTCGCCAACTGGCCTCCGATGAAGAGTTCGAACTGCCGTGTGACCTCGACCTGGGTGAAGAGCCAGACGACTCCGACCTGCGCGGCTGGTGCATCGGCTTCATGGAAGGCGTATTCCTGCGTGAAGCCGCCTGGTTCGAAACCGCCGAGGAAGAAGTCAGCGAAATGCTGCTGCCCATCATGGTCGGTTCGGGCCTGTTCGACGACCAGCCGGAGTTCTCCGACATCGCCGCCGACGCCAACCTGATGGACGACATGATCGTACAGATTCCGGAAGCGCTCACCGCCCTGTACCTGCTGTGCAACGCCCCTGACGAAAAACCGGCGATCCTCAAGCCACGCCACCACTGAGTCGTTTGCCCGTGACACCCATGGGCAACCGCTCGTTGCTCCTGCGCTACGTGCTGCTGGCCATCGGCTGGTTGAGCGTGGCGCTGGGGGTCATCGGTATTTTCCTGCCGGTCTTGCCGACCACGCCCTTTCTCCTGCTCGCCGCCGCCTGCTTCGCACGCAGCTCCCCGCGTTTCTACCGCTGGCTGGTGGAGCACCCGCGCCTGGGCCCTTGGATTCGCGACTATCTCGACGGCAATGGCATCCCGCTCAAGGGCAAGGTCTACGCCATTGGCCTGATGTGGTTGAGCATCGGTTTCTCCTGCTACCTGGTACCCTTGCCCTGGGCTCGCGGCTTCATGCTGACCAGCGCCGTGCTGGTGACGATCTACATCCTGCGCCAGAAAACCCTGCCACCGAGGTAAGTGCGTGTCTCGTGCCAGCAGTCAATATCAGCGGGCATGCGACATAAGATCCCACACGACCTTGGTCGACACTGACTAACCCCATGCATCATGCGAGACTGTCCAACCGGGCCCGGAATGCCTGGGTGTTCTTCTGTCCGGAGTTACCATGACGCTGTCCAGCGGGCTGATCGCCGCCGTTGCCCTGGCCTATATGGCCATTATGTTTGCCATCGCTTTTTACGGTGACCGCCGCCACGCGCCGCTGCCACCGCGTATGCGCGCGTGGGTCTATAGCCTGTCGCTGGCCGTGTATTGCACCAGTTGGACGTTCTTCGGCGCCGTAGGCCAGGCCGCCGAACAACTGTGGGCATTTTTACCGATCTACCTGGGGCCGGTGCTATTGCTTGTGTTTGCACCGTGGGTCCTGCAAAAGATGGTGCTGATCAGCAAGCAGGAAAACATCACCTCCATCGCCGACTTTATCGCCGCTCGCTATGGCAAATCCCAATCGCTGGCCGTGGTGGTCGCGCTGATCTGCCTGGTGGGCGTACTGCCCTATATCGCCCTGCAGCTCAAAGGCATTGTGCTGGGCGTGAACCTGCTGATCGGCTCGGGCGCCGACACCACCGGCACCCGCGCCCAGGACACCGCGTTGATCGTGTCACTGGTGCTCGCGCTGTTCACTATCGTATTCGGTACCCGCAACCTCGACGCCACCGAACACCACCGCGGCATGGTGCTGGCGATTGCCTTTGAGTCGTTGGTCAAGCTGTTCGCGTTTCTCGCCGTCGGCGCGTTTGTCACTTACGGCCTGTACGACGGTTTCGGCGACCTGTTCAGCCAGGCGATGCTCGCGCCCCGCCTGGAGGAATACTGGAAAGAAACCGTCAACTGGCCTTCGATGGTGGTGCAGACCGGCGTGGCCATGATGGCAATCATCTGCCTGCCCCGGCAGTTTCACGTCACCGTGGTGGAAAACATCGACCCTCAGGATCTACGCCTGGCCAAATGGGTATTCCCCGCCTACCTGATCCTTGCCGCGCTGTTTGTCGTGCCGATTGCCCTGGGCGGCAAAATGCTCCTGCCCGGTTCGGTGCTGCCCGACTCTTATGTGATCAGCCTGCCCTTGGCCGAAGCCCATCCGGCCCTTGCCGTACTCGCCTTTATCGGCGGTGCATCGGCCGCCACCGGCATGGTGATTGTCGCCAGCATCGCGTTGTCGACCATGGTCTCCAACGACATGCTGCTGCCCTGGTTATTGCGCCGCTCCAGTGCCGAGCGCCCTTTCGAAGTGTTCCGCCACTGGATGCTGTCGGTACGTCGGGTCAGCATTGTGATCATCCTGTTGCTGGCCTACGTCAGCTATCGCCTGCTCGGCTCCACGGCGAGCCTGGCGACCATCGGCCAGATCGCCTTCGCCGCCGTGACCCAACTGGCACCCGCCATGCTTGGCGCACTGTATTGGAAGCAGGCCAACCGGCGGGGGGTGTTTGCCGGCTTGGCGGCCGGTACGTTCCTGTGGTTCTACACCTTGGTCCTACCGGTTACAGCGAAAAGTCTCGGCTGGTCCTTCAGCCTATTCCCTGGCTTGACCTGGCTGCATTCGCACCCACTGGGCTTCTCGGTCACGTCGCTGACCCTGGGCACCGTGTTCTCCCTGGCGGGTAATTTCACCTTGTTCGTCTGGGTTTCGATGCTGTCGCGTACACGCGTCTCCGAGCACTGGCAGGCCGGGCGCTTCATCGGCCAGGAAACCAGCCAGCGCGCCAGCGCCCGCTCGATGCTGTCGGTACAGATCAGCGACCTGCTCAGCCTCGCGGCACGCTTTGTCGGCGAGGAACGCGCCCAGCAGAGTTTTATCCGCTTTGCCTATCGCCAAGGCAAGGGCTTCAACCCCAACCAGAATGCCGACAACGATTGGATCGCGCACACCGAGCGTCTGTTGGCCGGTGTACTCGGTGCGTCTTCGACACGTGCGGTGGTGAAAGCGGCGATTGAAGGCCGGGAAATGCAGCTGGAAGACGTCGTGCGGATCGCCGACGAAGCCTCCGAGGTGTTGCAGTTCAACCGGGCCTTGCTGCAAGGCGCGATCGAAAACATCACCCAAGGCATCAGCGTGGTAGACCAGTCACTCAAGCTGGTGGCCTGGAACCGCCGTTACCTGGAACTGTTCAACTACCCCGAAGGCTTGATCAGCGTCGGCCGACCGATTGCCGACATCATTCGCTACAACGCCGAACGCGGCCTGTGCGGGCCAGGTGAAGCCGAGGTCCACGTGGCCCGCCGCCTGCACTGGATGCGCCAGGGCCGCGCGCACACCTCAGAGCGCCTGTTCCCGAATGGGCGAGTGATCGAGTTGATCGGCAACCCGATGCCGGGCGGCGGCTTTGTCATGAGCTTCACCGACATCACCGCGTTCCGCGAAGCCGAGCAGGCATTGACCGAGGCCAATGAGGGCCTGGAGCGGCGGGTCACCGAGCGCACCCATGAGCTGTCGCAACTCAATGTGGCACTGACCGATGCCAAGGGCGCGGCCGAGTCCGCCAGCCAGTCGAAGACCCGCTTCCTGGCGGCTGTCAGCCATGACCTGATGCAACCGTTGAATGCCGCACGCCTGTTCTCAGCCGCCCTTTCCCACCAGAACGACGGCCTGTCGAACGAAGCCCGGCAACTGGTGCAGCACCTGGACAGTTCGCTGCGTTCGGCCGAAGACCTGATCAGCGACCTGTTGGATATTTCGCGCTTGGAAAACGGCAAGATCAATCCGCAGCGCCAACCCTTTGTACTCAACGAGCTGTTCGACACACTGGGCGCCGAATTCAAGGCGTTGGCGCAGGAACAAGGCTTGCGCTTCCGCCTGCGCGGCAGTCGCTTGCGGGTCGACAGTGATATCAAGTTGCTGCGCAGGATCCTGCAGAATTTCCTCACCAATGCCTTCCGTTATGCCGACGGCCCGGTGCTGCTGGGCGTACGTCGACGCCAGGGCGAACTGTGCCTGGAAGTCTGGGACCGCGGCCCTGGCATCCCGCTGGATAAACAGCAGGTGATCTTCGAAGAATTCAAGCGCCTGGACAGCCACCAGACCCGCGCGGAAAAAGGCCTGGGCCTGGGCCTGGCGATCGCTGACGGACTGTGCCGCGTGCTGGGCCATCGCCTCAGCGTGCGCTCATGGCCGGGCAAGGGCAGCGTGTTCAGTGTGCGCGTGCCACTGGCGCGCATCCAGACCAGCCCGCAGGTCAAGGTGCCGCAGGAAAGTGGCCTGCCATTGAGCGGCGCGCAAGTCCTGTGCGTGGATAACGAAGAAAGCATCCTGATCGGTATGCGCAGCCTGCTGACCCGCTGGGGCTGTGAGGTCTGGACCGCCACCGACCAGGCGCAATGCGCGGCGCTCCTGGCCGAGGGCATACGCCCGCAACTGGCGTTGGTGGATTACCACTTGGACCACGGCGAAACCGGCACCGAGCTGATGGGCTGGCTGCGGGCGCAGTTGGCAGAACCGATTCCCGGTGTGGTCATCAGCGCCGACGGCCGCCCGGAAATGGTGGCCGAGGTGCATGCAGCGGGGCTGGATTACTTGGCCAAGCCGGTGAAGCCGGCGGCGTTGCGGGCGTTGCTGAGTCGGCATTTGCCGCTTTAAAAATGTGGCGGGGGCTTGCTCCCGATAGCGGAGCCTCAGTCACACCCTCCGTGCCTGATCCCACGCCATCGGGAGCAAGCCCCCTCCCACATTTCGGATGACGTTTATTCGGGAAGGTGCGCTACGCCGTCGGAGTCGGTCATCGCGCGCTCCAGCAAATCCGCCGGCAGGCTTTTGCTGGCGCGGGCACCGAGCAATCTTAATTGCTCGGTGCGACTGACCAGATTGCCGCGCCCATCTGTCAGCTTGTTGCGCGCCGCACTGTAAGCCTTATCCAACTGCTGCAACCGACTCCCTACTTCGTCCAGGTCCTGGATGAACAGTACGAACTTGTCGTAAAGCCAGCCGGCACGCTCGGCGATTTCCCGCGCGTTCTGGCTCTGGCGCTCCTGCTTCCACAGGCTGTCGATCACCCGCAGGGTGGCGAGCAAGGTGGTGGGGCTGACGATGACAATATGGCGGTCGAATGCCTCCTGGAACAGGTTCGGCTCGGCCTGCAATGCCGCTGAAAACGCCGCTTCGATCGGCACGAACAGCAAGACGAAATCCAGGCTGTGCAAGCCTTCCAGGCGTTTGTAATCCTTGCCGGCCAAGCCCTTGACGTGATTGCGCAGGGACAGCACATGCTGCTTCAACGCCGCCTGGCCAATCACCTCGTCATCCGCCGCCACGTATTGTTGATAGGCCGTCAGGCTGACCTTGGAGTCCACCACCACCTGCTTATCGCCGGGCAACATGATCAGCACGTCCGGCTGGAAGCGCTCGCCGTCCGGGCCCTTGAGGCTGACCTGGGTCTGGTACTCGCGGCCCTTCTCCAGGCCGGCATGCTCCAGCACGCGCTCAAGGATCAGCTCACCCCAGTTACCCTGGGTTTTCTGGCCCTTGAGGGCGCGGGTCAGGTTTGTCGCTTCGTCCGACAGACGCAGGTTCAGTTGTTGCAGGCGCTCAAGCTCCTTGGCCAGGGAAAAGCGTTCGCGGGCCTCGTTCTGATAGCTTTCTTCGACGCGTTTTTCGAAGGACTGGATGCGCTCCTTGAGTGGATCGAGCAACTGGCCCAGACGTTCCTGGCTGGTTTCGGCAAAGCGCTGCTCGCGCTCGTCGAAGATCTTGCCGGCCAGTTCGGCGAACTGCGCGCGCAGCTCATCTCGCGAACCCTGTAGATCAGCGAGGCGCTGCTGATGGCTGTCCTGCTGCTCGCGCAGTTCGGCGCGCAGGGCAGCCGACAAAGCGTCGAGACGGCGCAGTTCGGTTTCCTTGGCGCTGCGGTCGAGGTTCCAGGCGTGGGCGGCGTCACGGGCGTTGTCGCGATCGATCTGCAACAACTCGACTTCGCGGCGCACGGCAGCCAGGTCAGCTTGCTTGGCGGCATTGGCTTGGCTCAGGTCGCTGATCTCGTCGCGGCTGGCATCCAGTTGAGCCGCGAGGCCTTCCTGGGCCAGTTGCGCGGTGGCCAGGCGCTCTTCGAGCAATTCCCAACCGGCCATGCGCGCGACCAACCGCCGCTGGAGCTGCCAGCACACGGCCAATAGCGGCACTGCGGCCCCGGCGAGGCCCAGGGCAATACTGGTCCAGTCAAAAGCCATAGCCATTCCTGTCATTACCGAAAAGAGGAAGGTTAACCAAGCGCAGGGCCGGAAGACAGCTCAGTCTTTGAGCTGACCCAATTCGCGTTGGGCGCGCCGGTCCCCGGCACGCGCAGCCAGGCGCAAGAGGTCATGGCCGATACGGCGGTCACGGGCGCTGCCGCATTCGCGACACATCAGTTGGCCCAGACGGCTTTGCGCAACCACCACGCCATCTCGCGCAGGTTGTTTCAGCAGACGCCCGGCAAAATGCTTGACGTTAGTGCTGTGCCCCAGGCGTGGGCTATCGAGCAGCCACAAGGCGACCTTCAAGGAAAAACGCTTGGGTGCGGTAACAGTCGGGGGCGTGCTGGTAACAGAAGGTGATACTGAGCGAAACTTCATAAAGCACTGTGGGACAAACCGGAGGGCGCGCCACTCTACTCTTTTTTTCGTACACGTAAAGCTGAAAAAACTCTGCACGCCCGTGCTAGAGCAAGCGCTCGGGACAATCCACAGAAGCTGTGGATAACTCAGTGGACAACCCATCTTTAACTCGCGCAAAGGCCCATGGAACGGGGGCCGCAGTCAAACTGACGATTTTTTCACCAATAAAAAAAAGCGATATTTTTCATTGACTTAAATTTTCATCCCAGGCAAATGGCGGCGCAGCAAGACACTTGACAGCCAGGTTACACATCACGCAACCAATGTGTACAAGTACACATCCATTGGTTATATCGCCTGTTTTTTTGATTCGATCTCGCCCAGAACTGTTACCGCTGCGACAACCCAAGGGACTTTTCAAAATCATCCGCGGTCGCCACACTCCCCACACCTAAAGCGCAGCCGTGTACGAACCGATGAAAGGAATTCTGTTGTTCGCCTTACTGTTACTGACCATTTGCGCGACGTCGCTTGGGATCAACGCAGCGCTGCCCTCCCCGGATGGCGCACTGTTTGCCATCGCGATCCTGTTGTCGGCGGCGTTTACGGCAGTGAGTCTGTGCATCGAATTGGGTGAAGGCCGGATCAACGATATGCGCGATGTGATGAAGGTGGTGGAAACCGGCAAGTCCCTGCGCCTGACGCTGGCCACCTATGGCCTGGGATGCTCGCTGGCCGCCGCGGTTACCGTGCTGGTATATCGCGGGCTGCTGGGCGGCTGATTAAAGTTTTTTCGCTAGCACACTTCCTTTCCCTGTTTCAATCCGTTACTATCCGCGGCGTTAGTACCAAGCTGAAAGTCAATTCTGGTCGAACAACTCCCCTGTACAACACGGGATCGACCACCTCGATGGTTTCCAGGTATTCCTTGCGACGACACGGCCTTTGAACAAGCAAAGGGTGTCGCGAAGACTCAATACTCTGACCGAACCAGCCTGCAAATTGATCAGGATCTTCACCCTGGGCCCAGAACCTTTGCCCCTGTTGTGTTGCCTGCCCTCCTAAGTACCTACCTGCCAGCCCAAGCGCGCCTAACTTATTAGCGCTTCAAACTGGCTGCTTTGTTCCAGTCGGGTTCTTCGTTCGATCAATGGTGATCAACGTCACTGGAACGTTTTAACGTTGCACGGTTCTTAACCGTGTCATTTGTAGGAACACCAATAATATGTCCACTATCCATACTCAGGATGCCATTCGCACCCTTACCAACGCTTTTGCTCCAATGAACTGCCTGATCATGGCCGCTCGCAAAGGCTGCTTCAGCTTCACCCTGGTCAACGAACACGGTATCGCTCGTCACAGCGAACGCCTGTACCCCGATCAATACTCCAGCGCAGAGCCGCTGCAGGCCGTGATCGAGCGTACCCGTCAGGCACTGGTTGCCTGATCGACCCGAGTCGCTGAAATACAAAAACCCTGTCTAAAACACAGGGTTTTTTATTGCCCGGAATTCGAACCCGACGCTCGCGGATTAAGCTCAAATAGATATAACCGTTATAACTGATTAGAGAAGATGTTTTAAAAACAGTCTTTTACATCACGAATATGACACTACACTTCAACTCAAGCGGCATGATCCGCTTACGACGAGCCTGGGATCCGATTCACTGCTGCCAAGCCCCCCCTTCCCAGGCATCGTCGACCACTTTCACGGATTGAGGCTTGTATGGGTATCGCCGCCAGTGAATTGTGTCGTTATGTGATCAGGCCGACGTTATTTTATCTTGGCCACCCTCACCCGAGCGCTGAATCCCTCCTGCTGGGGATTGCCGCCAGCCAGTCGGAATTGGGTTCCGCCCTGCATGATCGACGCGGCCATGGCCTGTACAGCATCACCGAAACCCGCCACCGCGCGCTCTGGGACGACTACCTGGCGCTGGACCCCGAACGCGCCAGCCTCGTACGCGGGCTGGCCAGTCAACATGCGTTCCTCAGTGCGCCCCAGTTGGAATTAACGGTTAACCTGCGTTACGCCACCGCCATCGCCTGGCTGCTGGTGGAACAACATCGCCCAGCCTTACCACCGCCCGGCGATGTGCTGGGAATGGCACGTATCTGGAAAGAAATATTTCACCCTCAAGGAAGGCTGCGCGATTTCGCCCAAGCCTGGCAAACCTGTGTTTCACCCATGAATCACGTGGCCTGCTGACCGGGCAATTTGCAAGATTCGGCAAAAAACCGGAATTTTGGTCGGATTGTCCTACAAAACGGCTCTATCTCCTGCATTACAGCCTATAGCGCGATGTTAATTTTATTGATACTTTCCGCAGCGGTGATCACCACGGAGTTCTAATAATGAAAAAAGTAATGCTCAAGACCACACTTAGCCTCGCCGTTGCCATGGCCTCTTCCCACGTCTTCGCAAGTGGCTTTGCCCTTAACGAACAAGACGTCGCAGGAATGGGGACAGGTTTCGCAGGACGTTCCTCCTCTGCCGAAAACGCAAGCACTGTCTTTGGTAACCCTGCCGGTATGGCCCGCCTTGAAGGCCAGCAAATTACCGGTGGTGTTGCAGCGATCGATGCTTCGACCGATATCAAAAATACCGGCGGCCGCTCCAGCGGGTCCAACAAAGGCGACATGGTGCCTTTTACTGCCGTGCCATTCGGTTTCTACACCAACAAACTTAACGATCAATGGGCTATCGGCTTCGGGGTGTATGCACCGTTCGGGCTGAAGACCGACTACGAAAGCGGTTTCCAAGGTCGTGGCTTTGGCAACAAGAGCGAAGTGTCGGTTATCACCTTCCAACCGACCGTCAGCTACGCCTTCAACGACAAAGTTTCCATCGGTTTTGGTCCGACCATCAACCGCATCGACGGCACCCTGGAATCGCAGCCAAGCCTGGCCGGCCTGGGCTTCCCGGGCGACAACAGAGTCAAAGTCAAAGGCGACGATACCGCCCTGGGCTTTAACGCCGGTATCCTGGTGCAAGCCACTGATACCACGCGCGTTGGCCTGACCTATCACTCGAAAGTGAAGTACAAGCTCGAAGGCCACACCGAAGTCACCAAGGCTGCCACAGTGCCATCGGTCGTACTGGCCAACAACCGTTACGATGCGTCGTTGAAAGTGGATACCCCGGAATCCTGGGACTTGTCGGTCACTCAAGACCTCAATGACGCCTGGAAGCTGTATGCGGGTACGACCTGGACTCGTTGGAGTCGCTTGAAAGACATCACCATCAACAACGAAGGTGTGACAGCGGCCAGCGGTGGCATAGCTGCACCTACGCTCGTCAGAACGATCACTGAACCGCAGAACTGGCACGACACCTGGGCCTACGCCGTGGGCACCTCGTACCAGGTCACCAAGCAGGTGGTACTGCGTACCGGCCTGACCTTCGACCAATCGCCAACCAACAACACCGACCGTTCACCACGCATCCCAACCGGCGACCGGACTATCTTCAGTGTTGGCCTGGGTTACGCGGTGATGGATAACATGACTGTTGACCTGGCTTACTCCTACCTCAAGGAAGAGCCGGTCAAAGTGAATAAATCCAACCAGCTGGGCTCCTACAGCGCCAAGTACGAAAACAGCGCCAACGGTTTCGGCCTGGGTGTGACGTACAAGTTCTGATCCAACGCTCATTAAAAAGCCCCGCTCTCCTGTAAAGGAGGCGGGGCTTTTTAATGGGCAATGCTCAGGGTTTCGACGCCAGCGCCTCTTCCACTGCCTTGATCAACTCCGGACTGTCCGGCTTGGTCAGGCTGGAAAAGCTGGCAATCACCTTGCCCTGGCGATCCACCACATACTTGTAGAAATTCCACTTCGGCGCGTTGGTCTGTTGCGCCAGCACCTTGAACAGGTGCACCGCATCCGGCCCCTTGACCTTCTGCGGCTCGGTCATGGTGAAGGTCACGCCGTAATTCACGTAGCAGACCTTGGCGGTCTCTTCGCCGGTCTTGGCTTCCTGCTTGAAGTCATCGGACGGCACGCCAATCACTTCCAGCCCTTGGCCCTTGTAGCGTTGGTACAACGCTTCGAGGCCTTTGAACTGCGGGGCGAACCCGCAGAAGCTGGCGGTGTTGACGATCACCAGGGGCTTGCCGGCAAAGCGCTGGCACAGGTCGATGGATTCCTTGGCGCGCAGCTTGGGCAACTGGCCTTCCAGCAGCGGCGGACAACTGGCGGCCAGGGCGGCACTGCCAATGGCCATCAGGACGGGTACAGCGAGCCAACGCATCTGCATGTCGTGTGTCCTTAAAAATATTCAGACCACGAACTTAACAGATCGCCATACCCAGTTGCATCAACGCCAGCCCGCCATGCTGCCAGCCCCACCAGGCCAGCAGCACCAGGATCAACCCCGCGACGAGGATCAGACCACGTAACGCTACACTCATGCCGCCTCCATCTGCGCCTGCAAGCGCGCCACCGGCCGCTCGCGTACCGGCCAGTTCAGGGCGGCGGCGAGCAGGCTCAACAGAATCGCCACCTGCCAGATCAAATCGTAGTTGCCGGTTCGATCATAGACCACCCCGCCCAGCCAGCCACCGAGGAACGAACCGAGCTGGTGGAACAGGAACACGATCCCGCCGAGCATGGAGAGATTTCGCACACCGAACAACGTCGCCACCGTGCCATTGGTCAGCGGTACGGTCGACAGCCACAAAAAGCCCATGGCCATGCCGAACAGGTAGGCCGTGATTTCCGTCACCGGCGCCCACAGGAACAGCATGATCACCACCGCGCGTAACAGGTACAGCCCCGTCAACAAGCGCGGCTTGGACATGCGCCCACCGAGCCAACCGGCGGTGTAGGTGCCAAAGATATTAAACAGGCCGATCAACGCCAGTACCGTCGTACCGACCGTGGCGGGCAGGTGCTGGTCCACCAGGTACGCCGGCAGATGCACACCAATAAACACCACCTGGAAACCACAGACGAAAAAACCGAACGCGAGCAGCCAGAATCCGGAATGGGAACAGGCTTCCTTCAACGCTTCCCGCAAGGTTTGCTGGCCCGCCAGGGTCGGCAGTGGACGGTCCTTGAGCATGGCCACCAGCGGCAGGATCAACGCGACCATCAAGCCCAACGCCAGCAAGGCTACTGACCAGCCCAGCCAACTGATCAAGCCCAGGGTACCCGGCACCATGGCGAACTGGCCGAAAGACCCCGCGGCGCTGGCAATGCCCATGGCCATGCTGCGTTTCTCCGGCGGAACGGCGCGGCCCACCACCCCAAGAATCACCGAGAACGATGTGCCGGACAGACCAATACCGATCAATAACCCCGCACTCAGCGACAGCGACCATGCCGAATCGGACATGCCCATCAACACCAGCCCCGCGGCGTACAGCACCCCGCCGATGAACACAGCCTTGGTCGCGCCAAAGCGGTCGGCCAGGGCCCCGGTAAAGGGTTGCGCCAGGCCCCAGATCAGGTTCTGCAAGGCGATGGCAAAGGCAAAGGTCTCACGACCCCAGCCGAATTCGGCGCTCATCGGCGCCAGGAAAAGCCCGAAGCCATGCCGCACGCCCAAGGACAACGCCAGGATCAGCGCACTCCCCACAAGAATCCAGCCACTGGTGCGCCACATCGAGGTCATTTCTTATTCTCCGCTCGCGGGTATATACCCGCTTATAGTCGAACAAACCCGCGTTCAGGCGAGTTCATCCAGCAAGGCCAACAGGGTTTCGCGTTTTTCCGCGCCCAATTGATCGATCAGTTTTTGCTGTGCCGCTTCCCAGGCCGGCAAGGCGGCGGCCAATCGTGCTTCACCCGCTTCGGTCAACAACACCAGGCGGTTGCGCTGGTCATCCCCTTCGATCAACCGTACCAGGCCCTCGCCCTCCAGTACCCGCAGGTTACGCCCCAACGTGCTGCGATCCAGGCCCATGGCTTCGGCCAGGCTGGAAATACTCGGTTGATCCAGGCGCTGCAAGTTACACAGCAAAGAATACTGGGCAACGTTGATCCCGAAGCCGTCGAGAGCGCCGTCGTAATGCCTGCTGACGCCACGGGCGGCGCGTCGCAGGTTGGTGCATAAACATTGGGAGGCAAGCATGGAGCGTGTATATACCCGCGATTAACGAAATGCAAGAAAGTGTTACAGCGCCAGGCCAACCAAGACGACCACTTCCAGCAGCTCCAACAGGGCACCTGCGGTGTCGCCGGTGGTTCCGCCCAGGCGCTTGACCATCAGGTGGCGCAAGCCCACGAAGCAGAGCGCCGCCAGCAGCACGGCGATCCCGCCGTTGAAGCCGCCGATCAGGATGCAGGCCAGGCCACTGAGGATCAGCACCTGTTGGCCGACCACCCTGGGCAGATGATCCGACAGCGCCTGGCCCAAGCCACCGGCGCGCACATAGCGCGTGGTCAGGAACAGCGCCAGCATCGACGCCCGCCCGATCAGCGGTGCGAGGATCAGCGCCGCGCCATTGTGCTGCTCGATCAGCGCCACCAGTGCAGCGAATTTAAGCAGCAACACCAAGCCCAGCGTGACCACGGCAATCGGCCCGCTGCGGGGGTCCTTCATGATCGTCAACGTGCGCTCGCGATCGCCGAAACCACCGAGCCAGGCGTCCGCGCTGTCCGCCAGGCCATCCAAGTGCAAACCACCACTGAGCAGCACCCAGGCGGTCAGCAACAGCGCGGCATGCAGCAACAACGGGGCCCCGGCCAATGCCACATTCAGGGCCCATAGCAGCAACCCGAACAACAAGCCAACCACCGGGTAAAACAGCAACGATCGCCCCAATTCCTGCGGCTGCGGCATACCCGGCAGGCGAACCGGCAAGCTGCTGAGGAACTGCAGGGCGATCCAGAACGGCAGCATCTTCAGGTACCTTCCTTCAACGCGCCGTCGGCGCCGACCTGCAGGCTGAACAGGCCACCGTGCGCGACCTCGACGTTCAACAGTTGCTCACGTGGCAGGCCACGCGCGCGCGCCAACAATAAACGCATCACACCGCCATGACTGATCAACAGCACGCGCTGGCCGGCATACGCCTGATGCAAGCGTGAGATGGCGCCCAGGACCCGCGCAGAAAAGTCACTGACGGGCTCGCCATCAGGCGGCGTAAAGCGGTAAGGGTCGGCCCAAAACAATCCCAGCCCTTCGGCATCGGTCTTCATCAGCGCCGCCGCGCTCTGCCCTTCCCAGGCGCCGAAATGCAGTTCCTGCAGACCTTTTTCCAGGCTCACCGGCAGGTTAAGCGTCGTACCCAATTGCTGGGCAAAACGCGCACAGCGTTGCAGCGGCGAACTGATCACGCGGTCCCACGGCCCCTGCCCCAGCACCGCGGCGTGCATCTGCGCCCACCCCTTATCGGTGAGCGCATCATCGAGGCTACCGCGCAGGCCGCCACCCAATTCGGTTTCGCCGTGGCGCAGCAGGTCCAGGTGCAAGGTCATGCCGGGCGGTCTGCCACAGCGGCTTCGGCGAATGTCGCCATCTGCCCGTGCAACGCACAGGCCAGGCGCAGTAACGGCACCGCCAGCGCCGCACCGCTGCCCTCGCCCAGGCGCAGGCCGAGGTCCAGCAACGGCTGCGCCTCGAGGCGTTGCAACACATGGCGATGGCCGGGCTCGGCGCCACGATGGCCAAACACCAGCCACTCGCGGCAGGCTGGGTTCATGCGTGTGGCGACCAGCGCGGCGACGCTGCAGATAAACCCGTCTACCAGCACCACGATGCCGGCCTGGGCACACGCCAGGTAGGCCCCGACCAGCGCCGCGATCTCAAAACCACCGAGGTTGAACAGGGTGTGCAATGCATCATCGCGCTGCCCGGCATGCCGGGCCAGGGCGCGCTCGATGACCGCCACTTTGTGGCTCACGCCTTGGGCATTCAAGCCCGTCCCCGGACCGGTCAGGTCACTCACCGGGCAATCGAGCAAGGCGCAGGCCAACGCACTGGCGGCGGTGGTGTTGCCGATGCCCATCTCGCCGCCGATAAACAGCTGGGTGCCGTGCTCCACGGCGCGCTGGACGCTATCCCGCCCGGCTTGCAACGCCAGGCGCCCCTGCGCTTCAGTCATCGCCGGGGCGTTGACGAAGTTGGCCGTGCCCGCACCGATATTCAAGTGACGCACGCCGGGCAGTGCCAGCGACGTCGTCACGGTACCCAGGTCGATCACTTCCAACTGCGCATCCAGCTGCCGCGCCAACACACTGATCGCCGCGCCGCCGCTGACAAAGTTATGCAGCATCTGGCCGGTAACGGCCTGGGGATAGGCCGACACGCCCTCCGCCACCACGCCGTGGTCGCCGGCAAAGATGGCGATCCACAGGTGTTCGACCGACGGCTTGACTCGGCCTTGCAGGCCCGCCAACTGCACGGCCAGCGCTTCCAGCTGGCCCAGGGAACCGGCCGGCTTGGTCAATTGCTGCTGGCGTGCCAGTGCTTGTTCGTATGCTTGAGCGTCAATCGCCTTACAGGGATTAAGCCACCAGGTGTCAGTCATAACGCAGTACCTTTCAACGTCAGGGGCAGGCCGGCCACCGTCAGGACAACACGCTGACAACGCTCGGCCAAGGCTTGATGCAGCCAACCGGCTTCATCCACATAGCGGCGAGTCAATTCGCCCAGCGGCACGACACCCAAACCGGTCTCGTTGCTGACAAAAATGATTTCACCTGGCAGCGAGGCCAGGGTGTCCAGCAGTTGGTCGCGTTCCAAGACCAGGCGCTCGGGGTTGTCGAGCATCAGCAGGTTGGTCAGCCAGAGCGTGAGGCAATCGACCAGCAGGCAGCGGCCGGGCGCGGCGTTGTGGCGCAGCACCCGGGCCAGTTCGAGTGGTTCCTCGATCAGCCCCCAGGTGTCGGGGCGACGCTGGCGATGCAGGGCGACTCGGTCGTGCATTTCGCCGTCCAAGGGTTGGCTGGTGGCGATATAGAGGACAGGCAGGCCGCTGTCGCTGGCGAGTTTTTCAGCCAGGCGGCTTTTGCCGGAGCGCGCACCGCCGAGAATCAGTTGGCGCATGGCGCGACTCCACATAAACGGCGCAGTAACCCGGTATCCAGGTGATGCTCCACCAAGTCCGCCAATCGCTCGATATCGCGCTCGCGCAACGCGTGGTAATCCACGGCCTGTACCGCCTGCAAACCGGCCCAACGCAACAAGGCACTGCAGGCGGCGGGCGTCTCGAACACGCCATGCAGATAGGTGCCGAGGATTTGTCCGTCCGCGCTCTGGGCACCGTCGCAGCGGCCATCCTCCAGGCGTACCGCGGCGCGCTCCAGCGCACTGCCCGACGTCACGCCTGCGTGGATCTCATAGCCACTGACTTCGGCATCCTCCAGCAGCAGGCGCCCGCGCACATTGCGCAGTTGTTTCTCTGCTTCCAGGGTCGTACTGAACGCCAGCAACCCCAGGCCGTCACTGGAACCGGGAGGCCCTTCCAGGCCCAGTGGGTCGTGGACCTGCTCGCCGAGCATTTGCAAACCGCCGCATATCCCCAGCACCTTCCCGCCATAGCGCAAGTGCCGTGTCACGGCGGCGTCCCAGCCGTTGGCGCGCAGGTAGGCCAAGTCGCTGCGAACGCTTTTCGAGCCCGGCAGGATGATCAGGTCGGCCGGCGGAATCGCCTGGCCTGGGCGGACAAACTGCAAATCCACCTGGGGATGCAGGCGCAACGGATCGAAATCGGTGTGGTTGCTGATGCGCGGCAGCACCGGCACCACCACCCTGAGCACCTGCGCCGCCTTGTCGATCTGGCGCTGGTCGATGCCGTCCTCGGCCTCCAGGTGCAGGTCCATCACATAGGGCAAGACGCCCACGACCGGTTTGCCGGTGCGTGCTTCCAGCCAGTCCAGTCCTGGTTGCAGCAACGCGATATCGCCGCGAAAACGGTTGATGATAAAACCCTGGACCCTGGCCTGTTCGCTGGGCGACAGCAATTCGAGGGTGCCGACCAGGTGGGCGAACACTCCACCCCGATTAATGTCGGCGATCAGCAGCACCGGGCAATCCACCGCCTCGGCAAAGCCCATGTTGGCGATGTCATTGGCGCGCAGGTTGATCTCTGCCGGGGAGCCCGCGCCTTCCACCATCACCACCGGGTAGGCTGCGCTCAACCGCGCATGGGAGGCCAATACTGCCTGCATCGCGATGGCTTTGTAGTCGTGATAGGCCACCGCGTTCATGCTGGTCACCGCGCGCCCATGGATGATGACCTGGGAGCCGGTGTCGCTGTTGGGCTTGAGCAGCACCGGGTTCATGTCGGTGTGGGGCGCCAGGTTCGCCGCCTGGGCCTGCACCGCCTGGGCGCGACCGATCTCGCCGCCTTCGGCCGTCACGGCACTGTTGAGGGCCATGTTCTGCGGCTTGAACGGCACGACCGCCACGCCCTGGCGCACCAGCCAGCGGCATAGCGCGGTCACCAAGGTACTTTTGCCGGCATCGGAGGTGGTGCCCTGCACCATCAGCGTACTCATGCAACGTCCTTATAGGCGGTCAGCGCTTCATCCAGGCGCAGCCAGTCTGCTTCCGTGTCTGGCAGGCCGAAGCGCAGGCTGCTGTCGTGTACGAACAGACGCAGCAGGATGCCGCGCTGGGCCATGAATTCGTGCAGCCGTTCGGCGTGTGGGGTGATCAACCACTGGAACAGGGCGCAACCGCCCTGGGGCTGAAAACCATGCCGCTCCAACAATGCGAACAAGCGCTGGCCGGCTTCAATGCAACGCGCGCGCTGTTGAACCTGCCCGGCGGTGTCGCGCAGGCAGGCCTGGCCCAGTACTCGCGTCGGACCGCTGACGGCCCAAGGTCCGACCTGTTCGGCCAATAGCTTGAGCAACTTGCGTTCGGCCAGCACAAAACCCAGTCGAACGCCGGCCAGGCCGAAGAATTTACCGAACGAGCGCAGCACGATCAGGCCGACCTGATGGGCCTGGCCCGCCAGGCTCAACTGCGGGGTCACGTCCATAAAGGCTTCGTCCACCACCAGCCAACCGCCACGCTGGGCCAGCCGTGTATGCCAGTCGAGCAGGCGTTGCGGCGCCAGGCTCAGGCCCGTGGGGTTGTTAGGGTTGACCACCACCAGCACATCAAGGCTGTCGAGAAAGAAATCGACCTCTTGTTCCTGCACTTCGCGCACCACGTAACCCGCGCGGCGCCAGGCCTCGGCGTGCTCGGCATAACACGGCGACAGCACGCCGACCTTGCCGGCACGCCGCAGGCGCGGCAGCAGCTGGATTGCCGCCTGGGAACCCGCCACCGGCAATACGTGCGCCACCCCGTAATATTCGCTCGCGGCCTGCTCCAGACCGTCGTCGGTTTCCGGCAAGCGTGCCCAGGCCCGCAGTGGGATCTCGGGGATCGGCCACGGCCATGGCGCCAGGCCACTGGACAGGTCGAGCCAATCGGCTTCGGCAATGCCGTATTGAATCGCCGCCTTGCGCAGGCGGCCGCCGTGTTCAAGCATAGAATTGCGCCCCTGCACATAGGATCAGCAACCACAACCATACGCCGCGTTGCACCAGTTGCCAGCCACGGTCGATGGCGTCGGCATCGGCCGGTGGACCTTCTCCCAACTGAGGGCGCTGGTGCACCTCACCATGATAAATCGCCGCACCGCCCAACTCGACGCCCAAGGCGCCTGCGCCAGCGGCCATCACCGGCCCGGCATTCGGGCTGTCCCAGGTCGGCCCCTGGATGCGCCAGCATTTGAGCGCCAGTCGAGTCTTGCCCAGCAACGCGTAGGTCAAGGCCACCAGGCGCGCAGGCACATAGTTGAGTACATCGTCGATCTTCGCCGCGGCCCAGCCGAAGCGTTCGAAGCGTTCGTTGCGATAGCCCCACATCGCGTCGAGGGTGTTGCTCAGGCGGTAGAGCACCACACCCGGCACGCCGGCCACCACGAACCAGAACAGCGCAGCAAATATTGCGTCGCTGCCATTCTCCAGCACCGACTCGGTGGCGGCACGGGCGACTTCAGTACGGTCCAGTTCGCTGGTCTGGCGGCTGACCAGGTAGCTCACGCGCTTGCGGGCCTCATCCAGGTCATCGCTGCGCAGGGCCTGGGCCACCGGAATCACATGCTCGCCAAGGCTGCGCATGCCGAGGGCGCAGTACAGTGCGAGCACCTCCAACACCCAACCGATATAGGGTGCCCACGACAACGCAGTGGCCAACAGCGTCAACGGCACCACCGCAATCACCCACGCGGTCACACCGTGGCTGCGCCAGCCACGGCCACCGCTATTGAAACGTTGCTCGATGCGTCCGGCGAAATTGCCAAACGCCACCAGCGGATGCCAGCGCCTGGGTTCACCCAGCAGCGCATCCAGCGCCACCGCGGCGACACACAGCAAGGCCACACTCATTGACTTGCTCCCCACACATTCTCATACAACATGTCACTCAGCGGACGCGGTTCGGTCCAGCCTTCGAGCTGCAGCATCGGGGCCGGGTAGAAGGCGTCGACCGGCCCCAGGCACAGCACCGCCAGGGGTTTCGCGCCAGGCGGCAAACCCAGCAGGTCGGCCAGGGCCCGGGGTTCGAACAGCGAGACCCAGCCCATGCCCAAGCCCTCGACGCGCGCGGCCAGCCACAGATTCTGAATCGCGCAGGCCAGGGAGGCCATGTCCATTTCCGGCAAGGTACGTCGCCCGAAGATATGCCGCTCGCGATCGTCCATCAGCGCCGCCACCAGCACTTCGGCGCAGTCATGGATGCCTTCGACCTTGAGCTTCATGAATTCATCGGAGCGCTCGCCCAAGGCTTCGGCGGTGCGTATACGTTCTTCCTCCACCAGTTGCTGGATCTGCCCTCGTAGCTGGCGGTCGCTGATGCGGATAAAGCGCCAGGGCTGCATCAGGCCGACGCTGGGCGCCTGGTGCGCGGCCTGGAGCAGGCGATGCAGCAAGTGCGGGGCCACCGTGCCGCCGGTGAAATGGCGCATGTCGCGGCGTTCGGCGATGGCGCGGTAAACGGCGTCGCGCTCGGCCGGGGGGAAAGCGTTGTCACTCATGGGACTGGGCTGACTCAAGGTCGGGCGCAAACAGCGCAGCAACCGCACGGGGATTGGAGGGGAAGTAGAAGTGCACGTAGGAAGCGGTCATCCGCCCTTGCCGATACACCGCCTCGGCACCCCGCCCGCCGTTGGGGCTCAAGCCACGGGCGATCGGTTGCCAGTCGGTGCTGGTCAGGGAATGGTGGTAGGTGTGCCCGCGCAATACGCCTTCCGGCAACTCGACGCTTTGCAGGGCAAGGGCCGCCAGTTTCTTCTGCATCACCGCATCCCCCTGCAACAGGCCGACCAGCTCGGCACGGGTGCCGTCGACATCGGTGAGCGAGTCCAGCAGGTAGAGCATGCCGCCACACTCGGCAAGCAAGGGTTTACCGGCAGCATGATGGGCACGGATGGCATCGAGCATCGAGGTGTTTTCCGCCAGCGCCTGGTGATGCAGCTCCGGGTACCCGCCTGGCAGATAGAGGCTGTCGGCCTCGGGCACTTGGCGATCATGAATCGGTGAGAAAAAGCGCAACTCGGCCCCCATCGCCCGCAATAGATCCAGGCTGGCGCCATAGGTGAAGGCAAAGGCTTCGTCACGGGCCACGGCGATGCGCACACCGGCGAGCAGCGGTTCGGCTTCGATCACTTCAGGCGCGGCGAAGGTCACCGGCGGCGGCAAGGCAACTTCACAACTGTTGCCCAGGGCCTGGGCAGCGGCGTCCAGGCGTACGTCGAGGTCATTCAGTTCGCTGGCTTGCACCAGGCCAAGATGGCGGCTGGGCAACTCAATCCCGGTTTCACGGGACAACGCGCCGTACCAGCGCAGGCCTTCGGTGAGGCTCCCTTCGAGCAGTTGCGCATGGCGCAAGGTGCCGACACGGTTGGCCAACACACCGGCAAACGGCAAGTCCGGCTGATAACGCGCCAGGCCCAGGGCCAGGGCACCGAAGGTCTGGGCCATGGCGGTGCCGTCGATCACCGCCAGCACCGGCACACCGAAGTGCCGCGCCAGGTCGGCGCTGGACGGCGTACCGTCAAACAGGCCCATGACGCCTTCGATCAGGATCAGGTCGGCCTCCCCTGCCGCTTCCCACAGCAAGCGACGACTTTCCTGCTCGCCAACCATCCACATATCCAACTGATACACCGGCGCACCGCTGGCGCGTTCGTGGATCATCGGGTCGAGGAAGTCCGGGCCGCATTTGAACACGCGTACTTTGCGCCCCAGGTTGCGGTGCAAACGGGCCAGCGCAGCGGTGACCGTGGTTTTGCCCTGGCCGGACGCCGGTGCGGCGATCAGTACGGCCGGACAATGACGGGGCTGATTCAAAGTTCGACGCCCTTCTGTGCCTTGATACCGGCCTGGAACGCGTGCTTGAGCATGCCCATTTCGGTGACGGTGTCACCCATCTCGATCAACTCCGGCTTGGCGCCACGGCCGGTAACCACCACGTGCTGCATCGGCGGACGGGCTTGCAGGTCGCTCAGTACCTGGTCCAGGTCGAGGTAGCCATGCTTGAGGGCGATGTTCAGCTCATCCAGCACCACTAGGCCGATGCTCGGGTCTTGCAGCAGTTCGCGAGACACGGCCCAGGCGGCCTCGGCGGCGGCGATGTCGCGCTGGCGGTCCTGGGTTTCCCAGGTGAAGCCTTCGCCCATGACGTGAAAGCGCACTTGTTCGGGGAAACGCCGGAAGAACAATTCTTCGCCGGTGCTGTTACGGCCTTTGATGAACTGCACCACGCCGCACTGCATGCCGTGGCCCATGGCGCGCGCGAGCATGCCGAACGCAGAGCTGCTTTTGCCTTTGCCGTTGCCGGTCAGCACCAGCAGCAAACCGCATTCGTTCGGGGAATTGGCAATGCGCTCGTCAATCACGGCTTTTTTGCGCAGCATGCGCGCCAGGTGGCGTTCGTCGCGGTCGGGGGAATCGGTCATGGCAGCTCTCCGTTGGGGCTGGACAAAAACGGCGGGCAGGAAAAAACAAAAACAGACAGCCAAGCATCGCCCACCGTGATGCTGTTGGATGATCCAGGCCGGTCTCCGGACTCATGAGTGGCTCGCTTTATAGAAAGCAGGCCGACGCTGCGCCTTCCCATATCGCAGCGCGATACAGTGGCCAATAGCACCGTCTTGACTCATTTACCGTTGCGGGGGCAGCGCCGGAATTGCGGCAACACTGTGTACAAGTGCGCTCACTCACCGGCTTCCCTGTTTCACTCAGTCGACCCTTGGGTCACAGAGCACCTGAAACAAGTCGCGAAGGTTAGTGGGTTGGGGGGGGAGCGTCAATTAAAGCTGGCCTTGCACTTGAACCATCGTGCCGCAGCACTCCTCTACCCTTACAGGCATTCAGGAGAAAACCATGCATAAAACAAGACTCGCCCTACTGATCATGGTCGCAGGCACCCTCGCTGCCTGCGGAGAAAGCTCGACCTTGAAGGTATCGGATGGCACCGGCCCTTCGCCCCAACTGCCAGAGCCCAACAAGACCCTGATCCCCACCGTGAATATCGCCCCAGCCATTGGCTGGCCTGATGGCATGAAGCCAACCGCCGCCGCGGGCACCCAAGTGACAGCGTTCGCCGAAGGCCTGGATCACCCTCGCTGGCTGTATGTGCTACCCAATGGCGATGTGTTGGTGGCCGAAACCAATGCGCCGCCCAAGCCGGATGACGCCAAGGGCATTCGCGGCTGGGTAATGGAAAAGGTCATGGGCCGTGCCGGTGCCGGCGTGCCCAGCCCGAACCGCATCACCTTGCTGCGCGATGCCGATCACGATGGCGTCGCCGAGACCCGCACGGTCTTCCTGGAAAATCTCAACTCGCCGTTCGGCATGACCCTGGTGGGCAACGACCTCTACGTGGCCGACTCAGACAAGCTGCTGCGCTTTCCCTATCAACCGGGCGAAACCGCAATCACGCAGGCCGGCACCACGGTGGTCGACCTGCCGGGCGGCAGCATCAACCACCACTGGACGAAAAACGTGGTAGCCAGCAAGGACGGCAGCAAGTTGTATGTGAGCGTCGGTTCCAACAGCAACGTCGGCGAGAACGGCCTGGAAGCGGAACAAGGTCGGGCGGCGATCTGGGAAGTCGATCGCGCCAGTGGCCAGCACCGGATTTTCGCTTCGGGCCTGCGCAACCCCAACGGCATGGCCTGGGAACCGCAGAGCGGCAAGCTGTGGACCGCGGTCAACGAGCGCGATGAGATCGGCAGCGACCTGGTGCCGGACTACATCACCTCGGTCAAGGATGGCGCGTTTTATGGCTGGCCATTCAGCTACTACGGGCAACATGTGGATGTGCGTGTCACACCACAGGACCCGGCCCTGGTCGCCAAGGCGATCGCGCCAGACTACGCCGTCGGCCCGCATACCGCTTCGCTGGGGCTGACCTTCGCCGAAGGCAGCAAATTACCTGCACCGTTCGTCAACGGCGCCTTTATCGGCCAGCACGGGTCATGGAACCGCAAGCCGCACAGTGGCTACAAGGTGATCTTTGTGCCGTTCGAAGGTGGCAAGCCCAAGGGGCAGCCAGTGGACGTGCTGACCGGGTTCCTCGACAAGGATGAAAACGCCATGGGCCGGCCGGTGGGTGTGGTGATCGATCAGCAGGGGGACCTGCTGGTGGCGGATGATGTGGGGAATAAGGTGTGGCGGGTGTCTGCTGTTAAGTAACTTTTCTCAAGACCACCACAAAAAATGTGGGAGGGAGCTTGCTCCCTCCCACATTGGGTTCGGTTTCTGGCTTAGGGATTGCGGGCCAAGTGCTCAGCCGGCAACACGCGCTTGGCACTCAGGTAGGCGTTCTGCCAATAGGCTTTGGACAAGGTGTCCAGCTTCACCGTACCGCCCGTTTGTGGCGCATGCACAAAGCGCCCTTCGCCTACATAGATCCCGGCATGACTGACCTGTGACCCACCACCGGTGGCAAAGAACAGCAAGTCACCGGTCTGCAGGTTTTCTTCGCTGACATCCTGGGCGCGCATCACGATCAATTCGCGGGTGGTGCGCGGCAGGGAAATGCCAGCGGCATCGCGGTAGACGAAGCCGATCAAGCCACTGCAATCAAAACCCGAATCCGGCGTATTGCCGCCCCATCGGTAAGGCGTGCCGACCAGGCCCAGCGCGCGGAAGAGCACATCTTCAGCAGCAGGCGAGAAACTTTGGCTGGAATAGTTGAACACCGGCTTAGGCTTGGCCGCTACGTGAGCGGGTGGCGGTGTGCGGCTTGCGCAGGCGCTGAGGAGCGCGGCGCAAACAATAAGAATCAGGCGGGCCGAGGTCGACATGTGCAGAACAATCCTGGTCTGGATGCGGCTTTCGCTGCCGAACGCTGAAAACCAGAACGCGCAAGCAAAGCTTGCGCGAACGGATTACAACAATATCCAGGGATTCTAGCGCTTACACGTCAAACTTCAAGTATCACTTTAACTTTACTTGCTGGCGGTAACCGTTGTCGGGGCCATGGCGAGTGCGCGCTTGGCTTCGATAAAGGTTTTGCTCCAGTAGCTGTCACCCAGGTTGTCGACTCGAACACCGCCACTGCGACGGCTGCTGGAGTGGATAAACTGGTTATCGCCCAAGTAGATACCGGCGTGACTGACACGACCACGGCCTGCAGTACTGAAGAAAAGCAGATCACCGGGCTTGAGGTTGTTGCGCGCGACCAACGGTGCTTTCACGTTGATCATTTCGCGAGTGGAGCGTGGCAGGTTCATGCCAGCTTCTTCACGAAACAGGTAGCCGATGAAACCGCTGCAGTCGAAACCGGCTTCAGAGGTACCACCGAAACGGTAACGGGTACCGATCAGGGACATGCCGCGTTCGAGGATGCTGTCGGCCAGAACGGGAAGCTGATAAGGCTTGCTGCCGGCAAAGTCGGCCAGTTCCTTTTCGGTTGCCACTTCTTCTTCGTAAACGGTAGAAGACTGTGCAGCAACAAATTTTGCCTGGGATTGCTGTTGGCTTTTGTGCTGCTCAGCCACTTGTTGAGGGTGGGAGGCGCAACCAAACAACAGGGTAACGAGTGCGAGAGGCACGAGGGGTGCGAAGCGATTTAGCATGGGCACGACCGTGGCTGATGTGTAAAGAAGTCGAGACTATGCCCTCTATCACATCGATTTGCAAATTCAATCGCGCTCTATGTGACTTACTGTTTGCGCCATGACATCTAAGCCCTTAATACCCTATACGTGCCTTTTGCGTGGCCAAACCGGCCAAAACGCAGGTTTTCTGGCGCCTGGAATTTGCCGAAAGCCCCGAAAAACAAGGGCTGACTACCAGCCGAGGGTTTCTTTCAGGAAGGGAATGGTCAGCTTGCGCTGGGCCTGCAAAGAGGCCTGGTCGAGCTGTTCGAGCAGATCGAACAATGCGCTCATGCTGCGCGTGCCACGGGTGAGGATAAAGTGCCCCACCTCATCGGTCAGGTGCAGGCCGCGACGGGACGCGCGCAATTGCAGGGCTCGCAACTTGTCTTCGTCGGACAGGGGGCGCATCTGGAAGATCAGTGCCAGGGTCAGGCGCGATTTCAGGTCGGCCAGCTTGACCGGTAGCTCACGGGGCGAGGTGGACGCGGCAATCAGCAGGCGGCGGCCGCTGTCGCGCAGGCGGTTGAACAGATGAAACAGCGCCTCTTCCCAATCAGCTCTGCCGGCAACCGCCTGCAGGTCATCCAGGCACACCAGCTCATACTGCTCAAGGTTGTCGAATATCGTGATACCGCGGTCCATCAACTCGGCCAAGGGCAGGTAAACCGCCGGCTCGCCCATTTGCTCGAAGCGCAGGCATGCGGCTTGCAACAGGTGGGTCCGCCCCACGCCATGCTTGCCCCACAGATAGATCAGGCTTTCAGTCCACCCGGCGTCGGCTTCGCAGAGCCGCTCGACATAGCCGAGTGCAGCGGCATTGGCGCCTGGGTAGTAATTGATAAAGGTGGCGTCATCACGCAGACGCACACCTAGGGGCAGCTGAATCGGTTTCATGCTGACTGAACGGCTCCAATCGAACCGTTAGTGGCCTCTGTGTAAAGTTTGCAAAGTTTATACCCGTGACGCCGGGCGCACAATGCAACAGACCACAAGCAAAATCAAAGGTTTGCGTTAACTTGTTGGATTCAAGCGGAATATTTGACACGCAGGCGCCAGAAACAACAAACCCGGCCATCGACCGGGTTTGTGACACTGCAATTACAACTCGGGGTCTTCGACACCCGTATACACATCCGAATCCTTGTACAGATCATGCAGATGGCGCACCAGGACCATGATCACCGCCGCCACCGGCAGCGCCAGCAGGATGCCGGTAAAACCGAACAACTCACCGCCCGCCAGGATCGCAAAGATCACCGCCACCGGGTGCAGGCCGATACGGTCCCCCACCAGCAGCGGCGTGAGCACCATGCCTTCCAGGGCCTGGCCAACCATGAATACCGCGACAATCCCCAGCATCGGGTACAACTCGCCGCCAAACTGGAACAACCCGGCCACCAGCGCCGCGCCGATACCAATCACGAAGCCCATGTAGGGCACGATCGCGGCGAGCCCGGCGATCAAGCCGATCAACAGGCCCAGCTCCAGGCCGATCGCCATCAATCCGGCGGCGTAGATAACCCCCAGGGCCAGCATCACCAGTAACTGGCCACGCACGAACGCGCCAAGCACCTCGTGGCACTCCCCGGCCAGGGACACAATGCGCTCCTCGCGGTCGCGCGGCAGCAGGCTGCGGATCTTGGCCATCATGATGTCCCAGTCCCGCAACAGGTAGAACGCCACCACCGGGATCAACACCAGGTTGGTCAGCCAGCCGATCAGCGCCAAGCTGGAAGCCGTCGCCTGGCTGAGCACGACACCGACGATATCGGTGGTCTGGCCCATATGCTCGCTGATCGCCGCCTTGACCTTGTCGAACTTCCAGAAGCCATCCGCCAGGCCGAGCTTGGCCTGGGCCCACGGCATCGCCGTATGCTGCAGCCAGTCGAGCATCTGCGGCGCCAACTCATAAAGGCGAAACAGTTGCTTGGCCAGCATCGGCACCAGCACCAACACCAGCGCGGTAATGATCAACGTAAACAGCGCAAACACCGCTACCACGCCCAAGGTGCGCGACAGCCCGGCTTTCTCCAGGCGATCCACCACCGGATCGAACAGGTAAGCGAGCAGTAACGCCACCAGGAACGGCGTCAGGATCGAATGCAGCAGGAACACAAAAACGCACAGCAGGACGATCCCGCCAAGCCACACCCAACGACGCGCATCCGCCATAAACCACTCCATCTGTCATTTGCTTCCTGCTTCTATATAGAGCAGGAAGAACATTTACCAACGAAAACGCAGTTGCGCCTGAGGCTGGGCTACCACAGCCGGCCGGGTACCATCTGCCACGGGCTGCTGAACCGGCGCCTCTGCGGCAGGAATCTCCTGCAACTTGGCCAGGCTCAACTGGGTACGCAACTGATCGGCGCTGCCGTTGACGCGATACACAATACGATTGCCGTCAACGAGCTGCGGCTGGCCACCGAACGGCTCCAGCAGATGCCCCAGGGCGGCATACCGCTCCAGGTTCATCCCCTGCACTTCCAACAATTGTTCTGTGCTGACACCCGGCTTGACCGCAAAGCGTGGAGCCAGTTTTTGGCTCACGGCCAGCATCACGGCATCGGCGACGGCGGCGGTATCGGCCCCTTGCGCGGTGCCCTGCTCGCTCTTGTCGCCCAGCCACAGGCGCCATTTGGCTTGCCACTGGTTGCCGTCCTGACGCGCATGCACCGCCAGCAAAGCGTCGGCGCCATAGCGTTCGGAGGCCGCGCGCAGGGGCGTGGCATCGGCACTTTCGAGATTCGGCGCAGTGGCGACGACCTGCTCATCCAGATCGCCCAGCGGCAGGCGCAATGGCAAGCCACGATGTTGGGCCGCACGGCGTAGCGCTTGGGCGACGGCCTGACCATCGCCCACCAGGCTGCTGCCGTCGGTGGAGTCGTTCAACCACCAGCCGAGGATCGATGGCCGGTTGCTGCCCCAGATCGGCAGGCCGGCTTCACGCAAGGCGCGATCAGTGCTGACCGGGTCGAAATCCACTTGCAGGCTTTCCGGTGGGCCGGCGTCGTAGCCATACTGGCTGATGATTTGCTGCGGGTCCTTGCGCACCGCCGCCAGGCTCGGGCCGTCGGCGGCCTTGGCATCACCGGTGAGGCGGATGACCAAGGTCTGCACGGCGCGCTGGGTCGCCTGGTCACGCTCTTGCGGGGACTGACTGCTGACCGGTTCAAGTACTTGATACAGGCCATTGAGGGTTTCGGCATGACTCGCCAGGCTGGCCAATGACAGGCAGCCTACAAAAAAGAATTTACACAGACGCATGGAAGATTCCCGAACGACAAATTTAGCGGCTGGAACAGACCGCGCGAACCCGGTTTCCCAAGGCTGTGACCACAGCGACCGGTAAAACATTCACGGAGTCTCGGTAAGTTTTCGTACTGTCATAACGATAGCGAGTTAAAGGCTATACCTTAATACGTGCCTGGGCAGGCGCGGTTAGCATTTTTTTAACCCGCTTTTTTTATCTATGTGGCCCTGCCCGTCGGCCCGAGGATGGCCGCTGCCCCTCAAGCCTGATAAAATCGCGCGCCTTCGCAGACCGTCAACGGCTGGGCCTCTTCATGAAAGCCTTCGCCAGCTCGGTCGTTACCCCTGAATCCCCCCTAAAGGCCTGGATCATGAGCAAGCAACCCTCCCTGAGCTACAAGGACGCCGGTGTAGACATCGACGCCGGTGAAGCATTGGTCGAACGCATCAAGAGCGTCGCCAAGCGCACTGCGCGCCCCGAAGTCATGGGCGGCCTGGGCGGTTTTGGCGCCCTCTGCGAGATCCCGGCCGGCTACAAGCAGCCCGTGCTGGTCTCCGGCACTGACGGCGTGGGCACCAAGCTGCGCCTGGCACTGAACCTGAACAAGCACGACACCATCGGCATCGACCTGGTCGCCATGTGCGTCAACGACCTGGTGGTGTGCGGCGCCGAGCCGCTGTTCTTCCTCGACTACTATGCCACTGGCAAGCTGAACGTAGACACCGCTGCACAAGTGGTGACCGGTATCGGCGCAGGCTGCGAACTGTCGGGTTGCTCCCTGGTCGGCGGCGAAACCGCTGAAATGCCGGGCATGTACGAAGGCGAAGACTACGACCTGGCCGGCTTCTGCGTTGGCGTGGTAGAGAAGGCCGAGATCATCGACGGCTCCAAAGTGGCTGCCGGCGACGCCCTGCTCGCCCTGCCATCGTCCGGCCCGCACTCCAACGGCTACTCGCTGATCCGCAAGATCATCGAAGTGTCCGGCGCCGACATCGAGAACACCCAGCTCGACGGCAAACCGCTGACCGACCTGCTGATGGCTCCGACACGCATCTACGTCAAGCCACTGCTCAAGCTGATCAAGGACACCGGCGCGGTCAAGGCCATGGCCCACATCACCGGTGGCGGCCTGCTGGACAACATCCCGCGCGTACTGCCCAAAGGCGCCCAGGCGATTGTCGACGTGGCCAGCTGGCAGCGTCCGGCGGTCTTCGACTGGCTGCAAGAGAAAGGCAACGTCAATGAAACCGAAATGCACCGCGTACTGAACTGCGGCGTCGGCATGGTGATCTGCGTGGCGCAAGAGCACGTTGAAACCGCGCTGAACGTTCTGCGTGAAGCGGGCGAGCAGCCTTGGGTCATCGGCCAGATCGCCACCGCCCCTGAAGGCGCTGCGCAGGTTGAACTGAAGAACCTCAAGGCTCACTGATGTCCCAGACCTGTGATGTCGTGGTGCTGCTTTCCGGCACCGGCAGTAACTTGCAGGCCCTGATCGACAGCACGCGTACCGGCGATAGCCCGGTGCGCATCGCTGCGGTGATCTCCAACCGCAGCGACGCCTACGGCCTGCAACGCGCCAGGGATGCGGGCATTGAAACCCGCACCCTGGATCACAAGGCTTTCGAAGGTCGCGAGGCCTTCGACAGCGCCTTGATCGAACTGATCGATACCTTCAACCCTGAACTCGTGGTCCTTGCCGGCTTCATGCGCATCCTCAGCGCTGACTTCGTGCGGCACTATGCAGGGCGCCTGCTGAATATCCACCCTTCCCTGCTGCCCAAGTACAAAGGTATGCACACCCACCAACGCGCCCTCGACGCCGGCGACAGCGAGCATGGCTGCAGCGTGCACTTTGTCACCGAGGAACTCGATGGCGGGCCTCTGGTCGTACAGGCAGTGGTTCCGGTAGAGTCTGACGACTCGGCGCAGACGCTTGCGCAACGGGTTCATACCCAGGAACACAGGATTTACCCGCTGGCTGTTCGCTGGTTTGCCGAGGGGCGGTTGATTCTTGGTGACCAGGGTGCATTATTGGACGGCCAGTTACTTGCGGCCAGCGGCCACTTGATTCGAACCTAGGAGATTTTATGCGTCGCGCCTTGCTCTTCGCTTTTGCGCTGTTCGCCTTGCCCGCCGTGCAAGCGGCAGACCTACACCCGTTCTCCGCCAGCTACACCGCCGACTGGAAACAGTTGCCCATGAGTGGGTCGGCCGAACGCAGCCTGACCAAGAACGGCGACGGCTCCTGGACCTTGAACTTCAAGGCGTCCATGATGATCGCCAGCCTGACCGAGACCAGCGTGATCCTGTTTGACAAGGACACCCTGCAACCCAAGAGCTACACCTTCGAACGGGGTGGCTTGGGCAGGGCGAAGAAGATCAACCTGGACTTCGACCAGACGACCAAGAAAGTCACCGGTTTTGAAAACAAGGACCCGGTCAACGTGCCCCTGCAAAGCGGCATGCTTGATAAGTCGACCTACCAGTTGGCCCTGCAGCGGGATGTCGCTGCCGGCAAGAAAAGCATGAGCTACAACGTGGTTGAAGGCACCGATGTCGACACCTACGACTTCCGCGTGATCGGCCCGGAAAAAGTCCAGACCAAAGCCGGCTCCATCGACGCGATCAAGGTCGAGCGAGTGCGTGACCCAACCCAAAGCAAGCGCATCACCCAGATGTGGTTCGCCAAGGACTGGGGCGGCCTTCTGGTCGCCCTGCGCCAGGTGGAAACCGACGGCAAGGAATACAACATCATGCTGCAAGATGGCACCGTTGACGGCAAGTCTGTCAAAGGCAGCTGATGAGCTGATGTTCAATAAAGGAGCCTCGCTGATGCGGGGCTTTTTTTCGCCTGGCTTTTCACGCCGGGCCGCTATCGCCATCGGGGGCAAGCGCCCGCCCCCCCCTCCCCCACTGGGAACGCATTCCAAATGTGGGAGGGGGCTTGCCTCCGATGGCGGGCGGCTGGGTCAATAAAGCAGTCAAAGCCTGACCCAGACATGAAACTTTTGTCATAAAACCCAGCGCCCTGCGACGCAATGTCGCGGTTTACGGGGCCTGCGGGATTGTTGCGTTTCCTGCAATTAATTGTTGCAGGGAAAATCAGTTTACTTAGCAAGCTAACAAAACATATAACAAAGGCCTGCGACGACTTGCCGCAGATCAACCAGAGATTGGAGCAAGCAGATGACTGTAAAAGTGACTGAACGCGACGACGAACATATGTCCCACGAAGCGCTGGGCCATGGGATTCACATCTGGGATGTCCACCAACAAGACCTGCTGGTCGGCATGTTTCACAACGAGAGCGACGCTCATAACTATAAAAACGAGCTCGAATCGCTTGAAATGAAACGCCAGGCCCAGAGCTCCTGAAACACTGAAATCAAGTAGGCGCCGGCCCACGCAGCCAGGCCGTCTACACACGACAGACCCCGTCATTGAGCGGGGTTTGCCGTTTTTAATCGTGACCGTCTTTGCCTCAGCCTCGACAACTGTATCGAAAAATACATATTTCACGCCGCCCCAGCCCACCTCCCGCCCCCCCTATCACAACGTTGAAGCAGCCCTTTACACAGGCCTCGACGCCCCTTGCCGTGCTTTTGACCACCCGAATCGTTCGCGCCCCACCTCTCCCCCCGAGCCTCTGAATAAACCTTTCAGCAAAAAGGTAACAATAAATAGACAATTGGTAATAGTTCTCGATAACATTCAGCCGCTTTTCACTCAGGCTCACGGACAGGGAACTCCACTTGATGCGCGGACACAGCCGTACCCCAGAACAATTGTTGCTTGAACGTTGGAGCGAAGCACTTGCTACCCCGCAATTTCAGGCTAACAACATCACCCTCGACGCTCTGATCAACGCCCTGGCCCCCGCCGCCGAGCGTAGCTTTCAACGTTTGATCCAAGCACTGTTTCGTGAAGGCCTGCTGGCCCCCAGCACCCGCACCTATGACGAACACGGACACTGCTGGCTCGCGCTGCCTGACCAGAGCCGCCTGCGTTTCGATCACCTGCTCCCCGGCCGCATGGCCAGCTGGGACGTGCGTGGCCGGGTCACCCTGCTGCGTGATGATCATCCTGACCGGAATATTCAGTTCCCGTCGCAGCTACTGACGCTGCTCAACAGCAGTCTCGAATCACCTGCCGACCCGGACGTCCTGGGCCGCCTCAACACCGAAATCGACGACAGCTTTGTCAACGATACGCTGTGCCTCGCCTTTCATGAGCAATGGACACTCAAGCTCCATGCGGCAATGGACCCGATGCACCAAAGCAACCTTTTGAGCCACCTCAAGCATGACCCCAGTGTGACCAATCCGACCTCTACGCTTGAGCAATGGGGCACGCTGGGCCATCCCTGGCACCCCAATTACAAGACCAAACTGGGTTTGAATACCCACCAGGTCATCGATTTCTCACCGGAATTCGAAGCCCGTTTTCCGGTGTTCCTGTGCGCCCTGCATCGCCAATTCGCCCATGTGGAAAGGCTGGCGGGCACCGCGGATTACTGGCAATGGTGGCAACATCATTTCCCCCAGGCCGCCCGGCAGCTGACGGCGCAGTTGACCGCTCAAGGCCTTGAGGCTGGCGATTATCTGCCGCTGCCGGCTCACCCTTGGCAGGCCCGCCAAGAGTTACCGCAATTGTTCGCCAACGAAATTGGAGACCGGTTGTTGGTGCTGACCGATATCGTTGCGTTCACCGCCCACCCGACCATGTCGTTCAGGACCGTGCTGCCTGAAGGCCGGTGTGATGCACCGATGGTGAAACTCCCGGTTTCACTGCGCCTGACCAGTGTGCAGCGCACTGTTTCGCCACGTTCGGCGCGCATGGGCCCGCGGATCAGCCACCTGCTGCTGGCGATCCTCGAGCGCGAGCCTTCGATCCAGCAGATCCTCAGCATCGTCCCCGAGCGGATCGGCGTGCATTTCAAGCCGCAACCGGCCAATGATGAACACTCCCGCCACCTGGCCGTACTGTACCGTGACGCCCCCCAGAGCCTGCTCCAACCGGGTGAAATGGCCGTGCCGGTCGGCAGTCTGTTCGCGATCGACCAGCACGGGCAGCCGCTGCTGCGCCAATGGGTGCGACTGAGCCAAGGCAAGGACGACACAGCTGCCCTGCTCGCGTTCTTTCGGGACTACGCCGCGATTGCCGTACCGGCGCTGCTGGGCATGTATTTACGTTATGGCGTGGCCTTCGAAGCTCATCAGCAGAACTCCTTCATGGTCATGGCGGCTGACGGGCAGTTGAGCCGCCTGCTCTTGCGTGATTTCGGTGATATCCGGATCGACCGCAAGGCCTTGCACGCCCATGGCCTGGACATCGAACTGCACGATCCCAAAATGACCCTGTACGACGATGCCGGGTTCGTGCGCGACAAACTGCTGCACACCGTATTCATGTGCCACCTGGGCGAACTCGTGTTGCTCAGCGCACGCCACTTCGACGTGCCCCAAGTGCTGCTCTGGAACGAACTGTCGACACAGGTCAGCCAGTGCTTCGACGACTTGCGCAACGAGGTCGAACCACAGCGCTGGGAGACCGAGCGCAAAGCGTTGCTGGAGCAGGACTGGCCAGCCAAGTCGTTCATGCGCATGCGTCTGCTGGAGAGCCATGCCGATATCGTCGGGCGTTTGCCGAACCCGCTGAGCGCCGCCGCCAATGCCGGCTAACAACACCGCACTGCGGCTGCTGGTAGTGATTCAGTTGGTGTCGATGGGCGCCATGGAAATGAGTGGACCTTTCTGGCCGCTGCAAATCCAGAAGCTGCTCGGCGTCGCCAATGCCCAATACACCGGCCTGCTGTCCTCGCTGGTGTACGCAGGGCCGATGATGGCGGCGATGATCCTGACCCCCATGTGGGGGCGACTGGGTGACCACACCGGGCACAAGCCAATGATCATCCGGGCGTTGCTGGCGTTGGCGGTGTGCCAGGGCCTGGCCGCCGTGACCTTCGATCCTTGGCTGCTCGTGGCAATCAGGGTCGCGCAAGGGGCACTGGCCGGTTTTATCGCCGCGGCGCAAGCCTATGCACTGGCCTGCTGCGGCGACGGCGGGCGCGGGCACATTCTGGCTCGACTGCAATCGGCGACTGCCGTGGGCTCGCTGGCCGGACCGGTGTTGGGCGGCTGGTTGATGGATGTCTCGGGCTTTGCACTGCTGTGCTACAGCGCCACGGCGGTGTGCGTGTTGTGCGCGGTGATCAGCCTGTTCTTGCCCACCGACGCACCACGATCACGACCAACACGCAGCGCAACGCCGACCGCGCTGCCCAAAGGCTGGCTCGGTGCGATGCTGGGAATCATCGTGTTGATCCAGGCGGCCAAGATGATGCCCCAGCCGTTTTACGCCTTGTACGTCGCCGACGTGCTACACGCTCCTGCGTGGCTGATCGGCGCCAGCTATGCCGCCAGCGCACTGACCCTGGCGCTGTCCGCACCGTTATGGGGGCGCCTGTTCGACCGCCATCAACCGGCGCACACGCTGCGCATCATCGAGTGGGTCACGTGGTCCTGTGCCTTGACGCTGGCGTTTACGGCACTGGCCAGCGAATGGCTGGGATTCCTCGCCAGCCGGCTCCTGTGGGGCGTTTGGCAGGGTGCATTGCTGCCAGTCGCCTACACATTGATCGCCAACACCGTTGCGCCCAGCCAGCAGGGCTTTGCCCTGGGCCTGGGCAACAGCGCCGCCAAAGCCGGTGCGCTGTGTGGCGCGCTGATCGGCGGTATCGGCATGGGCATCGTGGGCCTGGCGCACAGCTTCTGGCTGGTGGCACTCACGTACGCCTTGGCCGCCCTGGGCATCCGCGCGATTCGTTCGTTCACCCGAACACCCGAGACATCCGGTTTTTCTGTCAATACTTCTAACAACTGAAAGGCAAGGTCATGAACAAATCGCAACTGGCAGTTCTGCTGCCGCTTCTAGGGTCGATAAGCGTGCCCGCCTGGGCCGATGAGAGCGAAGGTACGCAAGCCGCACCCACCAACCTGCAACTGCAGGCCACGGTCGTGTCGGCCACCCGCAGTGAAACCAGCATCGCGGCGATTCCAGGCTCGGTGCAGGTGATCAGCGAAGAGCAGATCCGCCAGCAAGCGGGTGCCGGTCGCCGGGTTGCAGACATCCTCGGGCAATTGGTACCAGGCATCGCCCCTTCCAGCGGCGGCATGAGCAACTTCGGCCAGACGCTTCGTGGGCGCAATACCCTGATCCTGATCGACGGGGTATCCCAGAACGCCACACGTGACAACTTCCGCCAGCTCAACAGCGTCGCGCCGGAAAGCATCGAGCGTATCGAAGTCATTTCCGGTGCCAGCAGTGTCTACGGTGCGGGCGCGTCAGGCGGCATCATCAACATCATCACCAAGCGCAACAAAGGTGAAGAGCTGGCGTTGAGCAGCAAGATCGGCATGACCACCGGCAACAACTTCAGCCATAAAGGTTTCTCCTACGAAGCGTTCCAAAGCGCCACGGGCCGCAGTGGCCCGGTGGATTGGTATCTCTCGGCCAACGCTGTGCAACGCAACGACCAGTTCGACGGTAACGGCAAGCGCATTCCCCAGGACACGTCCCAGGGCAGCAACATGGACACCGACACCTACGACCTGCAAGGTCGCTTCGGCTACGAGCTGGATGACGACAAGAAAATCACGCTGTCCCTGCAAGACTACAAGGACGAACAAGACACGCGTTACACCAAGAATCCACGCGTCACCAACACCGCAGTCGCGGTAAAAGGCCTGGACCTGGACGATCAACCGTTCACCCACAACCAGGCAGTAAACCTCAATTACGCCGATCAGGATTTCTACGGCCAAAGCCTGCAGGTCGAAAGTTATTGGCGGCGTGCCGACGCGCTGTTCTTCCCCGACCTGTCCAGGGGCCGCGCGGGCGTGTCCGACAACAACAGCGTGCAAGATGTTTACGGCCTGCGAGCGGCCATCGACACGCCAATGCCGGACATTGGCACAGCGACCGGCAACCTGGTGTGGGGTGCCGATTATGATCATGAAACCTCACGTCAGCGTGGCGACCAGTACCGGGTCAACGGCCTCACCTACACCAAGACCGGTACCACGTTCGAACTGGGGCCGGACATCCAGACCACCACCAAAGCTATTTTTGGCCAACTGTCCTACGACATCGATGACTGGACCCTGCGTGGCGGTGTACGTCGCGAGTGGATCGAAAGCGACATTGCCGACAGCATTGCATACGGCGAAATCGTCCAGACCGGTAATCGCGCGACCCTGCCAGGGGGCACTCTCAAATACGATGACACCCTCTACAACCTCGGGGCGGTGTACCACCTGAGCGAAAACCAGGATGTATTCGTCAACTTCAGCCAGGGCTTTTCCCTGCCGGACATCCAGCGCTTCCTGCGCGACGTCAGCAGCACTTACGACATTCAAAAACTGAATGCCCAGGCCCTGAAGGTCGACAGCTACGAGCTGGGCTGGCGTGGGAATTGGGACAAGTGGCTGGCGAACGTCACCGCGTATGAAAACACCTCGGATGTCACTCAGTTCTACGATGCCAATGATCGTGTGTTGCGCCTGGTGAACCAGAAAGAGCGCGTGCGCGGCATCGAAACCAGCCTGACGTACAACGTCACCGATCAATGGTCGGTGGGTGGGACTTACGCTTACGCCAAAGGCGAAACCCGCCAGAACGGACAATGGATCGACTTGCCGGCGACACGTATTGCCCCCGCCAAGACGACGGCCTTTGTTGGCTATGACCGCGGCGACTACAGCGTGCGCTTGCAAGGCATGCGCCTGGCCGACTACGACGCGGCGTTCAAAGACAACAACGGCCGCGATATCCAAGGCTACACGCTGGTCGACCTGCTGGGTTCCGTGAGACTGCCGGTGGGTCGCCTGGAAGGTGCGGTGTACAACCTCAGCAACCGCAACTACCAGAACATGTTCGCCCAGGCCAACGCCCGCGCGCCTTACCCGAATGCCGAGGGTCGCACCTTCAGCATGAGTTACGCCGTGGATTGGTAACCACCTGACGCTGCGCGCTAAAACACAAACCCCGCCTTTTGAGCGGGGTTTGTTGTTTTACAGCCTTACCACATCAGATCATCAGGAATCTGATAGGCCGCATACGGATCGTCCTCGTCCGGCACCTGGCTTTCGGTGAGGATATTGAGCTGCACGATACGCTCCGGTGCGCGCTCCTGGATCTTCAGCGCCGCTTCGCGCGGGATCACCTCATAGCCGCCACCGTGATGCACGATCGCCAGGGAACCGTTGCTCAGCTTGTTGCGCATCAACGTATTGACCGACAGGCGCTTGACCTTCTTGTCATCCACGAAGTTGTAGTAGTCCTCGGTGGTCAGCTTGGGCAGGCGCGAGGTCTCGATCAGTTGCTTGACCTGGGCCGTACGGGCCTTGGCCTCGGCTTTTTCCTGTTGCTGACGGTTCAACTCCTGGTCACGCTTGACCTTCTCGGCCATCGCTTCCTGGGCCAGGCGCGCCTGGGTGTCATCGGCCTCGGCCTGCCCCTTGTGGACCAGGCGCTGCTGTTTCTGTTTCTCTTTGCCGACCTGCTTGGCCTGCTTTTGGTTGACCAGACCTGCTTTAAGCAACTGGTCGCGAAGGGAAAGGCTCATGGTGCTTACTCACTTAGGCAACTGCTCAACCGCAGCTGGACACGTTCTTTTCCTGGCGTTTGGCTTCGCCCCACAGGGCGTCCAACTCTTCGAGGGTGCAATCTTCCATGGATTGGCGCGTATCGCGCAATGCCTGTTCGATAAATCGGAAACGTCGCTCGAATTTGGCATTGGCGCCGCGCAAGGCGGTTTCCGGGTCGACCTTGAGGTGACGAGCCAGGTTGACCGCCGCAAACAGCAGGTCACCGACTTCATCGGCGATGGCCGCCGGATCGTTATCGGCCATGGCTTCGAGCACTTCGTCCAACTCTTCGCGCACGTTATCCACCACCGGCAAGGCCGCCGGCCAGTCGAAACCGACCTGGCTGGCGCGCTTCTGCAATTTGGCGGCACGGGACAAGGACGGCAAGGCCGTCGGCACATCGTCGAGCAAGGACAGTTGCTCTGGCGCGTCGGATTTTTCCGCACGCTCCTCGGCCTTGATCTGCTCCCAACGTTCCTTTACCTGTTCTTCGCTCAGCTGAGGAATATCCAGTGGCGCATACAGATCGCCGGTCGGGAACACATGGGGATGACGGCGAATCAGCTTGCGCGTGATGCTGTCGATCACCCCGGCAAATTCGAAGCGCCCCTCTTCCCGCGCCAGTTGGCTGTAATACACCACCTGGAACAACAGGTCGCCCAACTCACCTTGCAGATGATCGAAATCGCCGCGCTCGATGGCGTCGGCCACTTCGTAGGCCTCTTCCAGGGTGTGCGGGACAATGGTGGCGTAGGTTTGCTTGATATCCCACGGGCACCCGTATTGCGGGTCTCGCAGGCGGCTCATCAGGTGCAGCAGGTCTTCAAGTGAATACATCATTCTATTTCCGATCAGGTATGAACACCGCCGATCAAATGTGGGAGGGGGCTTGCCCCCGATTGCGGTGGGTCAACCAAGAATCTGGTACCTGACACTCCGCTTTCGGGGGCAAGCCCCCTCCCACATTTCAGACTGTGTTCATCCAGACGTTCATGGGGTACGGTTGCGCCGCGTCTCAATGATGTTCGGCAACTGGGAAATCCGCCCCAGCAACCGCCCCAACGCGTCCAGCCCCGGGATCTCGATGGTCAGGGACATCAACGCCGTGTTGTCCTCTTTATTCGAGCGGGTGTTGACCGCCAGCACGTTGATCCGCTCGTTGAGCAGCACTTGCGAGACGTCACGCAGCAAACCGGAACGGTCGTAGGCGCGGATGATGATGTCCACCGGGTAGGTGAGCACCGGCACCGGGCCCCAACTGACCTGGATAATCCGCTCCGGCTCGCGCCCGCCCAGTTGCAGCACCGAAGCGCAGTCCTGGCGGTGAATGCTCACGCCACGGCCCTGGGTGATGTAGCCGACGATGGCGTCGCCCGGCAGAGGCTGGCAGCAACCGGCAATTTGCGTCAGCAGGTTGCCCACGCCCTGGATCTGGATATCGCCACGTTTGCCAGGCTTGTAGCCGGTGGCCTTGCGCGGGATGAGCTCCAGTTGCTCGTTGCCACGCTCCGGCTCCACCAACTGCTGGGCCAGGTTGACCAGTTGCGCCAGGCGCAGGTCGCCAGCCCCGAGGGCGGCGAACATGTCTTCGGCGACCTTCATGTTGGCCTTCTCGGCCAGCTTGTCGAAGTCCACCTGGGGCAGGCCGAGGCGCGCCAATTCGCGTTCGAGCAGGGTCTTGCCGGCGGCGACGTTCTGGTCGCGCGCCTGCAATTTGAACCAGTGGACGATCTTCGCCCGCGCCCGCGACGTGGTGATGTAGCCCAGGTTCGGGTTCAGCCAGTCGCGGCTCGGCGTACCGTGCTTGCTGGTGATGATCTCGACCTGTTCACCGGTCTGCAGGCTGTAGTTGAGCGGTACGATGCGCCCATTGATCTTGGCGCCACGGCAGTTGTGGCCGATTTCGGTGTGTACGCGGTAGGCAAAGTCCAGCGGCGTGGCGCCTTTGGGCAAGTCAATGGCGTGGCCGTCGGGGGTGAAGATATAGACCCGGTCCGGCTCGATATCCACGCGCAGCTGTTCGGCCAGGCCGCCGATATCGCCGAGTTCTTCGTGCCACTCCAGCACTTGGCGCAGCCAGGAGATTTTCTCCTCGTACTGGTTGGACCCGGCCTTGACGTCGGTGCCCTTGTAGCGCCAATGCGCGCACACACCCAGCTCTGCCTCTTCGTGCATGGCGTGGGTGCGGATCTGCACTTCCAGCACCTTGCCCTCGGGGCCAATCACCGCCGTATGCAGCGAGCGATAGCCGTTTTCCTTGGGGTTGGCGATGTAGTCGTCGAATTCCTTGGGGATGTGCCGCCACAGGGTGTGGACGATCCCCAGCGCGGTGTAGCAATCGCGCATTTCCGGCACCAGCACGCGCACTGCACGCACATCGTAGATCTGGCTGAAGGCCAGGCCCTTGCGCTGCATTTTGCGCCAGATCGAATAGATATGCTTGGCGCGGCCACTGATGTCGGCATCCACACCCGTGGCCTGCAACTCGGCCCGCAATTGGCCCATCACGTCGGTGATGAAGCGCTCACGGTCGAGCCGCCGCTCATGCAGCAGGGTAGCAATTTGTTTGTATTGGTCGGGCTCAAGGTAGCGAAAGGACAAATCCTCCAGCTCCCACTTGATATGGCCGATACCCAGGCGGTGGGCCAGGGGCGCGTAGATGTCGAAGACTTCGCGGGCGACGCGGTTGCGCTTCTCGTCATCAGCGGTCTTCACCGCACGGATCGCGCAGGTACGTTCGGCCAGCTTGATCAGCGCGACACGCACGTCGTCGACCATCGCCACCAGCATCTTGCGCAGGTTTTCCACCTGGCCCTGGGTGCCCAGCACCATCGATTGGCGCGGGCTGAGGCTGGCACTGATGGCGGCCATGCGCAGCACGCCGTCGATCAGCTTGGCCACCACCGAACCAAAGCGCTGGCCAACGGTAGCCAACGGGATGTGCCCTTCACGCACGCCGCGATAGAGCACGGCGGCGATCAGCGAATCCTGGTCCAGCTTGAGATCGGCGAGGATCTCAGCGATTTCCAACCCGGTACGAAAGCTGGAAGTGCCCTCCGCCCACAGGTTCTTGGCCGCATTGTCTTGCTGTTCAGACTCACGAGCGAACTCGCAGGCTGCTTTCAAGGCTTCACGGTCCAGTGCCGGGTCGACACTGACGGCATGATCCAGCCATGCCTCGAGATTGATACTGCCGTCGGTGTTGATCGGCTGGTGTGCTCTCACCTGTACCATCTTGCTTACCTTCCCTACGACGCACCTTCGATGCGCCAGAATCATCGCCGACCTTTTTACTGCGAACTCCGTGGCAGGTCATAGGCCTTGGAGATCGCAGGCCAGTCGGATTAAACGGGCATCCTAGCCCGCTTCAAATAACGCCATGGCCTCGACATGCGCTGTCTGCGGAAACATGTCGAGGATCCCGGCACGTTTTAGCCGGTAGCCTTGCTTGACCAGCTCAACCGTGTCCCGCGCCAGCGTCGCCGGGTTACAGGACACATACACCAGGCGCTTGGCCCCCAGGGTGGCGAGCTTGCGCACAACCTCCAGGGCACCATCGCGGGGTGGGTCCAAGAGTACCGCAGAAAAGCCCTGTTTGGCCCATTCCACGTCATTCAAAGGCTGGGACAAATCGGCCTGAAAAAACTGCACATTATGCAAATTGTTGCTGATGGCGTTCCGTGCAGCCCGGTCCACCATGGCCTGCACGCCTTCCACCGCCACCACTTCGCGCACCTGTTTCGCCAGCGGCAGGGCGAAGTTGCCCAGGCCGCAAAACAGGTCCAGCACCCGCTCATCGGGTTGTGGTGCCAGCCAGTTCAGGGCCTGGGCAACCATCGCCTCGTTGACCCCGGCGTTGACCTGGACAAAATCCCCTGGTCGGTACGCCAACTCCAAGTCCCATGCGTCCAATCGAAAACCCAGCGACTGATCAGGCTCGACAGGCTCCGGCTGGCCTTCGCCATGCAGCCACAACTGGGCTTCATGGAAGTTACAAAATTCTTTCAGGATCAGCAGGTCCGCATCCGACAACGGCGCCATATGCCGCAGCAACACGGCGCTGGACGACCCGCTGAACACCTCCACATGCCCCAATGCCTGAGGCTTGCTCAAGCGACGCAGCATGTTCGGCAGACGCTGCATGATCGGTTGCAAGGCCTGTACCAGCACCGGGCAATCGTCGATGGCAACAATGTCCTGGCTGGCCACGGCGCGGAAACCGACTTCCAGTTTCTTGGCCTTGGCATCCCAACGCACGGCCACTCGGGCGCGACGCCGATAGCCAAACTCCGGCCCGCTCAACGGCGCAGCCCATTCTTGCGGTTCGACACCGGCCACACGGGACAGTTGCTCGGCGAGCATGCGCTGTTTCAGGGCGAGTTGTTCGTCATGGGGCAAGTGCTGCACGCTGCAACCGCCGCAGCGGCCAAAGTGCGCGCACGGTGCCGGGCGGCGTAATTCGCTGGCCTTGAACACCCGCTCGGTACGCGCCTCGACCACCTTACCGTGGGCGCCCAGCACCCGCGCTTCCACCTCTTCGCCGGCCAACGCGCCGTTGACGAACCAGGTGCGCCCCTCAAAGAACACGATGCCACGGCCATCATTGGCCAGGCGCTCGATGGTCAGGCGCTGCTTCTTGCCTACAGGAATCTGCGGGGCCCGGCTGCCGCCCGTCGGTTGGAAGCGCAGGCCTCTCTCGTGCTTGGCCATCAGTTGGGTTCGTCGAAAATGCCGGTCGACAAGTAACGGTCGCCTCGGTCACAGATGATCGCGACGATCACCGCGTTTTCCACTTCCTTGGACAGGCGCAGCATGCCGGCCACGGCCCCACCGGACGACACGCCGCAGAAGATACCTTCTTCACGGGCCAGGCGACGGGTGGTGTCTTCGGCTTCACGCTGGGCCATATCGATGATGCGATCCACCCGCGAGGCGTTGTAGATCTTCGGCAGATACTCCTCGGGCCAGCGCCGGATACCGGGGATCGCCGCGCCTTCCATCGGTTGCAGGCCGATGATCTGGATCGCAGGATTCTGCTCCTTGAGGTAGCGCGAGTTGCCCATGATGGTGCCGGTAGTGCCCATGGAGCTGACGAAATGGGTAATCGTGCCTTGGGTCTGGCGCCAGATTTCCGGTCCGGTGGTGGTGTAGTGCGCTTCGGGGTTATCACCGTTGGCGAACTGGTCCAGTACCTGGCCACGGCCTTCGGCGGCCATGCGCTCGGCAAGGTCGCGGGCACCTTCCATGCCTTCTTCCTGGGTGACCAGCACCAGTTCGGCGCCATAGGCGGTCATCGCCGCCTTGCGCTCGGCGCTGCCGTTGTCGGGCATGATCAGCACCATTTTGTAGCCCTTGATCGCCGCGGCCATGGCCAGGGCAATCCCGGTGTTACCCGAGGTGGCTTCGATCAGGGTATCGCCCGGCTTGATCTGCCCGCGCAGCTCGGCGCGAGTGATCATCGACAACGCCGGGCGGTCCTTGACCGAACCAGCCGGGTTGTTCCCTTCGAGCTTGAGCAACAGGGTATTGCTGGTTTCACCCGCCATGCGTTGCAAGCGGACCAGGGGCGTATTGCCGACGCAATCGGCGATTGTAGGGTACTGCAAGGTCATGGCGTATTCGCAATCCAGACTGCGGGGGCGAACATCATACCGGGAAAGCCAGGCGCGCCATATCACGCAAAGTGTGGTGCTTATGGCTTATAGGAATAAGCGAGGGAGGTGGCGGCTGGGCGGACGCAATCGGGGGCAAGCCCCCTGCCACACTGGACCGCATTCTCATGCAGGAACTCCGTCAACTGTGGGAGGGGGCTTGCCCCCGATAGCCGCACCTCGATAACCCGCCTAGCCCAAATGCCCGTCACCATGATTTTTCTGAAAGACCTCCTCTCCCATCGCCGCAATCTGCCCTTCGATCAATGCATCAAACGGCTTGAGCAACGGCTCAAACGAAACTGGCGCCTCCAGCACTTGCAACGCCTGCACGATCGCTTCGACCGTCGACAATGCCCCCGGCCCCGGCGCCTTGCGCAGCCGATAACGCGACACGCCACCCTCGGCCAGGGCCACCCGGGGCAACGCCGCCAATAAAGGGTTGAGGTGCAGCAGTTTGCGCGCCTTGCGCCAGGTGCCATCGGGCACCACCAGCAACAGCGGCTGATCGTCGGGCGCATAGGCTTGCAGCGGCTGGGCGTCGTCGGCGGGGAACAACAGCCGCGCCTGATAGCCTGGCGGGTTCAATAGCGTCGGCAGATCATCAAAGACCTCCCCCACCACCAGTTGCGCATTGTTCAAACCCAACGCCGCCAGCCGCGCGGTATTGAGCGCATGGTTGACCTCGCTCGGATGCTGCAACAGCAACACACGGGTACGGCTGTCGAGGCGGGGGATCAGCGCGCACAGGCAATGGGCAGCGGGCCTGTGGCAGCGGGAACATTGGGGTCGGGACATGGTTCTTCAGGCCTGGTTGAGCTGGGCTTTGAGTAAATCGCGGAAGGTCTGGATCAGCGGTTCGCGACTGCGGCCACGGCGCATGATCATCGAGAACGGCGCCTGGTAGCCGAAGGTCGCCGGCAGCAATACGCGCAGGTCACCCTTGTCAGCCCAGGCCTGGGCGTAGTGCTCGGGCAGGTAGCCGATATAGGCGCCGGACAGCACCAGGATCAACTGTGCCTCCATACTTTCCACCGTGGCGGCGCTGTGCTTGAAACCATGGCGCGCCAGTTCCGCCTGGCTCCAGTAGCCGCGCCCGACCATGCGTTGCTGGGTAATCACTTGTTCGGGGATACGCCGCTCGTTGAACAGTGGGTGGCGAGTGCTGCAATACAGCCAGTGTTGCTCGCGGTACAGCGGCATGTAGACCAGCCCGCTCATGCGATTGGAGAAGGCACCGATGGCCAGGTCGAGGCGATTGTCCTGCACGCCCAGTTGCAGTTCGTACGGGCTCATCACCGACAAATGCAAATGCACCGCCGGGTGTTCCAGGCTATAGGCGCCGATGACTTCGGCGAACGGCAGGGCCTTGTCGCTGACGGTAGAGTCGAGCACGCCGAGCTTGAGGGTACCGCGCAACTCACCCTTCAATGCGGCGGCGTATTGCTCGAAGCCTTCCAGTTCGCCGAGCAGGCGCAGGGTTTCCTGGTGGAACAGCTCGCCCTTGCTGGTCAGGCTGAACCCGCCCCGGCCGCGATGACACAGCACCAGGCCCAACGCCGATTCCAACTGGCTCATATAGGTGCTGATGGCCGAGGTGGACAGGTTGAGTTCGTGCTGGGCATTGGCGAACCCCTGGTGGCGCACGACGCTGACGAAGATGCGCAGGAGTTTCAGGTCGGGCAAGGCGTTGGCCATCGGGCCTCCAAAAACGCAGTAACTGTAGGAGCAATCTCGCACCTACAAGAATCGTCAGAGTCTACCTCAGCCATTAGTTTAGAAAAATCTGAACTAAGTATTTGCCCCTGGCGATTCTTCCCTCCCCTGGCTTTTCGCAGAATCGACCCCTAATAAACAAAACAACGCTGAGGCAATCCTGTGGACAAGATTTTCCACCAACCACTGGGCGGCAACGAAATGCCGCGCTTCGCCGGCATCGCCACCATGATGCGACTACCCCACCTACAGTCGGCCAAGGGCCTGGACGCCGCGTTTATCGGCGTACCGCTGGACATCGGCACGTCGTTGCGCGCCGGCACCCGCTTCGGGCCGCGTGAAATCCGCGCCGAATCGGTGATGATCCGTCCTTACAACATGGCCACCGGCGCCGCACCGTTCGATTCGTTGTCGGTGGCCGACATCGGCGACGTGGCGATCAACACCTTCAACCTGCTCGACGCCGTGCGCATCATCGAAGAAGCCTACGACGAAATCCTCGAACACAACGTGATCCCCATGACCCTGGGTGGCGACCACACCATCACCCTGCCGATCCTGCGGGCGATCCACAAGAAACACGGCAAGGTCGGGCTGGTGCACATCGATGCCCACGCTGACGTCAATGACCACATGTTCGGCGAGAAAATCGCCCACGGCACCACCTTCCGCCGCGCGGTGGAAGAAGGCCTGCTCGATTGTGACCGTGTGGTGCAGATCGGCCTGCGTGCCCAGGGCTACACCGCCGAAGACTTCAACTGGAGCCGCAAGCAGGGCTTCCGGGTGGTCCAGGCCGAAGAATGCTGGCACCACTCCCTCGCACCGTTGATGGCCGAAGTACGCGAAAAAGTCGGTGGCGGCCCGGTGTACCTGAGTTTCGACATCGACGGTATCGACCCAGCCTGGGCACCTGGTACCGGCACTCCAGAAATTGGTGGGCTGACCACGATCCAGGCAATCGAGATCATCCGTGGTTGCCAGGGCCTAGACCTGATTGGTTGCGATCTGGTCGAGGTTTCGCCGCCCTACGACACCACCGGCAACACCTCGCTGCTGGGCGCCAACCTGCTGTACGAAATGCTCTGCGTACTGCCCGGCGTGGCCCATCGCTGATGAGCGCCCATGAAGTGTTGAAAGCTGCGGCCGACTTGGTGTCAGCCTTCGCGCGCAATGATCGCGAGGCTTACTTCGGCGCGTTCAGCGCCGATGCCAGCTTCGTGTTCTACACCCTCCCCCAGCCGCTGCTCAGTCGCGATGCCTACCAGGCGTTGTGGGACAGTTGGCGGCGGGACGAGGGATTCGAAGTGCTGTCCTGCACCTCGAGCAACGCCTTTGTCAGCCTGCAAGGCGACGTGGCGATTTTCATGCATGACGTGGCCACCGAGCTGCGCATGAACGGGGAGCAATTTTTTAGCCAGGAACGCGAGACCATTGTCTTCAAACGGCAAGGGCTGCGCGCAGAACAACAAGAAGGCCTATGGCTGGCCTGTCACGAACATTTGTCCGCTATGCCGGAAGGGCTGCCGCCCCCTTAGCCAATGTGATCGGAGCTGATCATGAATAATAAAAACAACGACAACAGTATTCGCAAAATAGAAACCAACGGGGTCGAACAGATCCCGGACCACGAACGTACCGCGGGGCCCAAGGATCTGTTTCGCCTGATCTTCGGCGGTGCCAATACCTTTGCCACCGCCGTGCTGGGTTCCTTTCCGGTGTTGTTCGGCTTGTCGTTCCAGGCTGGGGTCTGGGCGATTGTGCTGGGCGTGCTGGTGGGGGCCGTGATTTTGGCGCCCATGGGCCTGTTCGGGCCGATCAATGGCACCAATAACGCCGTGTCTTCCGGCGCGCACTTTGGCGTGCATGGGCGAATTGTCGGTTCGTTTTTGTCATTGCTGACCGCGATTGCGTTCTTCTCACTGTCGGTGTGGAGTTCCGGCGATGCCCTGGTCGGCGGTGCGAAACGCCTGATCGGCCTGCCGGAAACCGACCTGACCCTGGGCCTGGCCTACGGCGTATTCGCTGTTCTCGTACTGACGGTGTGCATCTACGGCTTTCGCTTCATGCTGTGGGTCAACCGCATTGCCGTGTGGGCGGCGAGCCTGCTGTTCCTGCTGGGCATCTTCGCGTTCGCGCCAACCTTCGACAGCCACTTCGCCGGCACCGTCGCGATGGGCCAGAGCGGTTTCTGGGCGGCCTTTATCGGCGCCGCGCTGGTGGCCATGAGCAACCCGATCTCCTTCGGGGCGTTCCTGGGTGACTGGTCGCGCTATATCCCGCGGGAAACCCCGAAGGGCCGGATCATGCTGGCCGTGGTCCTGGCGCAGGTCGCCACCTTGATTCCGTTCCTGTTTGGCCTGGCTACCGCGACCATCGTGGCGATCAAGGCGCCGGACTACATCGCGGCCAACAACTATGTCGGCGGCTTGCTGGCGGTGGCACCTAGCTGGTTCTTCCTGCCGGTGTGCCTGATTGCAGTGATCGGCGGCATGTCCACCGGCACCACGTCGCTGTATGGCACCGGGCTGGACATGTCCAGCGTGTTTCCGCGCGTTTTGTCGCGGGTCAAGGCCACGCTGCTGATCGGGGTGATGTCGATTGCCTTCATCTTTATCGGACGTTTCGCCGCCAACCTGGTGCAAAGCGTGTCGACCTTCGCCGTGCTGATCATCACCTGCACCACGCCGTGGATGGTGATGATGATCATCGGCCTGATCGTACGCCGAGGCTTCTACTGCCCGGATGACCTGCAGGTGTTCACCCGCGGCGAAACCGGTGGCCGCTACTGGTTCAGCCATGGCTGGAACTGGCGCGGGCTGGGAGCCTGGATCCCGAGTGCGCTGGTGGGCCTGTGCTTCGTCAACTTGCCTGGGCAGTTTGTCGGGCCGCTGGGCAACTTGGCCGAGGGTATCGATATCAGCCTGCCGGTGACGCTGGGGCTGGCCTCGGTGGTGTACCTGACCTTGCTTCGCCTGTTCCCGGAACCGGCTGCCGTCTATGGGCCAACGGACCCTCGCAGCCAGCGCACTGACGCGCGCGCGCAATCAGCGCAGCAACAGACCGCCTGACCCCAATAAAAAAGATAATCGGAGACTCGCCGTCATGGCTTTGGATTTATTCGTCGTACTCATCTACGCCGCCGGCATGCTTGTGCTCGGCTACTACGGCATGCGCCGCGCCAAGACTCACGAAGACTACCTGGTGGCCGGGCGTAACCTGGGGCCATCGCTGTACATGGGCACCATGGCCGCCACGGTACTGGGCGGCGCGTCCACCGTCGGTACCGTGCGCCTGGGCTATGTGCACGGCATCTCTGGCTTCTGGCTGTGTGCCGCATTGGGCATGGGGATCATCGCGCTGAACCTGTTTTTGGCCAAGCCGCTGTTGAAGCTGAAGATCTTCACCGTGACCCAGGTCCTGGAAAAACGCTACAACCCCATGGCTCGCCAGGCCAGTGCGGTGATCATGCTGGCCTACGCGCTGATGATCGGCGTGACCTCGATCCTGGCCATCGGCACGGTGCTGCAAGTGCTGTTTGGCCTGCCGTTCTGGATCTCGGTGGTGTTGGGCGGTGGCGTGGTAGTGGTGTATTCGACCATCGGCGGCATGTGGTCGCTGACCCTCACCGACATCGTGCAGTTCGTGATCAAGACCGTCGGCCTGATGTTTATCCTGCTGCCGATCTGCCTGTACCGCGTGGGCGGCTGGGATGAGCTGGTGGCCAAGCTGCCAGCATCGAGCTTCAGCTTCACCACGATCGGCTGGGACACGATCATCACCTACTTCATGATCTACTTCTTCGGCATCCTGATTGGCCAGGACATCTGGCAGCGGGTGTTCACCGCCCGGGACGAAAAGGTCGCCCAGTACGCAGGCACTTTCGCTGGTTTCTACTGCATCCTCTATGGCCTGGCGTGTGCCTTGATCGGCATGGCGGCGCACGTGCTGATCCCGGATCTGGATAACGTCAATAACGCGTTTGCGGCGATCGTCAAAGCGTCGCTGCCGGATGGGATTCGCGGGCTGGTGATTGCGGCGGCACTGGCGGCGATGATGTCCACCGCCAGCGCGGGCTTGCTGGCGGCGGCCACCGTATTGACCGAAGACCTGCTGCCACGTTTACGCGGTGGTAAACAATCGAGCCTGGCAATCAACCGCCTGTTCACAATGTTGACCGGTATCGTCGTGCTGGGTATCGCACTGGTGGTAAATGACGTGATCAGCGCCCTGACCCTGGCCTACAACCTGCTGGTGGGTGGCATGCTGATCCCGCTGATCGGCGCGATCTTCTGGAAGCGGGCAACCACATCGGGGGCAATCACGTCCATGACCCTGGGCTTCGTGACGGCGCTGGTGTTCATGTTCAAGGATGGGCTGGATGCGAACACGCCGATCTACTACAGCCTGGCGGTGGCGTTGGTGAGCTTTGTGCTGGTGAGCTTGCTGTCGCGCCAGCCGGAGGCGGAGGTGGCTCGGGCGTTGTAAGAAATAACGGGTTTAGAGCGGTTTCTTCAGCGGGTGCGACGTCGGATGTTGCACCCGTTTTTTTTGCGTGGATTTTGGAGTTTCCGTTGGTCTGGACTGGTATTTCTGACAGTAGATATGAGGCTGAACGCAGCATTAGCTTGACACTGCAATGTCAAGCTGGAAACAGCTGGGCTTATAGTTACCTTTACGGAACGAGGTGTTGAAATGAAAAATCCGAAAGCTTCACATCCACCCGGACCTACAGTACCCGCCAACTTGCAAACCGGTGACAGGGTGCATCTGAACGGAAAAAATGTGGAAGTCTACTCCGGCCTATGTAGGCTCCTATTCAATAACGCAACAGGAAGCCTCGCTTTTCCTCTGTCTATAAGCCGCAACTACGCTCATGAAATTTACTTTCAAGTCGATCCCAATTACACCGGCGAGTTTTCCGTCGTTGGAGAGTACGCCCCAAACAGCCCGGTTAATGAGGATGATCGCAGCTTCGGGAAGACAAAAATCACCCGCTCTAAATAACACCTATACAGACCTTTACTCCGCAACGCTCACACAGCTCGTAACGTGCTTCGTGTGAGCGCTTCCCAAGTCTTACCGACGACGCGGCCGACGCTGCTCGTCATCAGTACGAATCGGCACCGGTTGCAGCGGTGGCTCGATCAAGCCCAGTGCAACGCCGAGGTCGTGGAGCCAATTTTGGATTTTCTCTTTCATGGTTGCCCCCTTTGAGGGTAATGCGGGTAGGCGCAAATTCTGTCGCCCTTTCCTACATTGATAGTAGCCCTAAGTCCTACGTATTGCTTGAACGAAACCACAACGAACTATTACCGAATCGATCCCAATCCTGACGGATCGCTCAAGCAATCGCGCGCGTGCCTGGCAGGGACTCGGCCTTGCCCTCTTGCTGCAGGTCGATCCATGCATTGAGGTTAGCGCCGAGCATACCCTTTCGCCACATCAGCCAGGTGGTCGCAGTGGCAAAATGCCCTGTCAACGGATGAACGGACACACCGTCCTTGCCCGGCAGACTGTCGAGCATGGATTCAGACATCAAGGCCACACCAGAACCGGCGATGACGCAGGCGAGCATGCCCTGGTAAGACTCGATCTCAATCGCCCGGCCCATGGCGACGTGCTCGTGGGAAAACCAGGTTTCCAGGCGCGTGCGATAGGCGCAGCTGCGTCGGAAAGTGAACACCGAACGGCCAGCAACGTCCTGGGGGCCGCGCACCGGCGGGTGATCGGCTTCGCATATCAGCACCAGGCGTTCTTCGCACAGGGCTAAACCGTCCAACGAGGCGATGGTGATGGGCCCGTCCACAAAAGCAGCATCCAGGCGACCGGTAATCAACCCTTCGAGCAATTCACCGCTGGGCGCCGATTGCACCTGCAAGTTCACCATCGGGTACGCCTTGTGATAACGCGCCAACAGCTTCGGCAAGTGCACCGCCGCCGTGCTGTACATGCTGCCCAGTACAAAGTCGCCGGCCGGTTGCCCGCCTTGCACGGCGCCATGGGCTTCATCGTGCAGCGCCAGCAGACGGGTGCTGTAGTCCAGCAACACCTTGCCCGCCGGAGAAAGCTGCAAACGCTGGCGTTCGCGCACAAACAGCTCGACGCCGAGCTGTTCCTCCATCTGCCTGAGCCGGGTCGACAGGTTCGATGGCACACGGTGCAGGCGCTCGGCAGCGCGGGTGATGGAGCCCTCTTCCGCCACGGCCTGGAAAATGCGCAATTGACTGAACTCCACACCTTTCTCCAAAACTGAACAAGTTACTCACTATTATTCATTTTTACAGAAAGTCAATCCGCTTTAGCCTACAGGCATTCGCTTTCGTCCAGGACGCCTGCCCATGTCTGCGCTGATCCGCTTACTCGCCAGCTTTATCGCCCTGATGATGGCCATGGGCATTGGCCGCTTCGCCCTCACCCCGCAAATGCCCCATCTGCTCAGCGAAGGCCAGATCGACCTGACCGGCGCCGGGCTGATCGCCGCCGCCAATTACCTGGGTTACTTCGTGGGAGCGGTGGACTCGATCTTCGCCCGTAGCCATCACCATGTGCGTGGTCGCCTGTATGGCGGGCTGTGGTTGTGCGTGCTGCTGACCCTGGCCTCGTACTGGGCACATGGGTTCTGGCCGCACCTGCTGTTGCGCTTCGGTACCGGCGTTGCAAGTGCCTGGGTATTGGTGATGATCACCAGCCTGAGCCAGCCACTGGCGATTGCCGCTGGACGTGCACGCCTGGGGGCGCTGGTGTTCGCCGCGCCAGGGCTGGGGATTCTGTTGACCGGATTGCTGGCGTTGGGCTCCAACCTGTTGGGCCAAAGCTCTGCAACGTTGTGGCTGGTCTATGGCGTCGTGGCGCTGGTGATGCTGCTGGCAATCTTGCCATGCTTGCCTCAGCCGTCCGCCGTCACTGCGCCTGTTGCAAGCCACGCCGACACAGCCAGCAACGGCAGCATTACCCACCTGTGCTGGATCTATGTGTTGTTCGGCCTGGGCTACATCATTCCGGCGACGTTCCTGTCACAGATGGCCAGCGCGCAATTCAAGGGCGCCTGGCAGGCCGATCTGTTCTGGCCCTGCTTTGGTTTGGCGGCGGCGATTGGCGTGGTGGTCGCAAGCCTGCGGCGCAAGGACCCGGACACCACCCGCCGCTGGCTGATGAGCACGTTGTGGCTGCAAGCGGCCGGCGTATTTGCCTGCCTGCTGGGTAACGGTTGGGGTCTGGCGCTGGGGGTGTTGCTGTGCGGCGGGCCCTTCCTGGCCTGCATGCAGTTGGTGATGGCGCGCCTGCGGGACGTTGCGCCCCACGGCTATCAGCGCAACACCGGGCTGCTGACCGCCAGCTTTGCCATCGGCCAATTGAGTGGGCCGTTGCTGGCGTCGGTGAGCAGCCACCTGAGCGGTGGCCTGCAACCCGCGTTGCTGATCGCCGGTGCAGGCCTGTTAGTGGCGGGAGGGGTGTTGGTCAGCCCGCGACCAACGGTGCCGGCGCACGAACCTGCTCACGCCGCGCCAGCACCAGGAAAAACAGCCCACCCAGGAAGCAGCCGGTAAACCAGGCGAAGTTGGCCATGCCCTGCAAGGCTGGGGTAAAAGTGATCGCGACACCCACCAGCGTCGCGGGCAACAGGGCCTTGACCGCTGTCCAATTCACACCGCCGTCGAAGTAATAGCGCCCGCTGGGGCTGTCATCGAACAGCGCATCCACATCGATCTTCTGCTTTTTGATCAGGTAGAAGTCCACCAGCAGAATCCCGAACAGCGGCCCGATGAATGCCGCGAGGATGTCGAGGGTGTAGTGGATCATCAGCGGGTTATTGAACAAGTTCCACGGCGTAATGAAGATCGACGCCACCGCCGCGATCATCCCGCCGGCACGCCAGCTGATCTTGCTTGGCGCGACGTTGGCAAAGTCAAAGGCCGGGGACACGAAGTTGGCAACGATGTTGATGCCAATGGTCGCCGTCACAAAGGCAAAGGCCCCCAGCAACACGGCCATGCTGTTGTCGATTCGCGACACGGTGGCGATCGGGTCATGCAGCATTTCGCCAAACACCGGCAAGGTACCCGAGACGATCACCACGGTGACCAGGGAGAACGCCAGGAAATTCACCGGCAACCCCCAGAAGTTACCGCGCCGCACATCATGCATACTGCGGCAGTAGCGGCTGAAGTCGCCGAAATTCAGGGTCGGCCCGGAGAAATACGAGACCACCAGCGCCGTCGCCACAATGACCTGGCCAAACGCCTGCCAGCCCGACAGGGATTTCTCCGACAGGGTAAAGCTGATATTCGCCCAACCCGCCTTCCACACAATCCAACCCGCCAGGACGAACATCACCGCGTAGACCACCGGCCCGGCCCAGTCGATAAAACGGCGGATGGATTCCATGCCGGCCCAGAACACGGCCGCCTGCAGCACCCACAGGCTCAGAAAACCCAACCAGCCAAGGTAGGACAGGCCTGCGAAGTGCGGCTCTGCATACACGGCCATCTGCGGGAAAAAGCGCAGCACCACAATGATCAGGGCACTGGACGCCAGATAAGTCTGAATGCCATACCACGCCACGGCGATCAGGCCGCGAATCACCGCAGGAATATTCGCACCGAACACGCCAAACGCCAGCCGGCAGATGACCGGATAAGGCACCGCTGCTTGCTGACTGGGCTTGGCCACCAGGTTGGCAATCAATTGCACGATGCAAATACCCGCGAGCAAGGCGATTAACACCTGCCAACTGGCTAACCCGAGGGCGAACAGGCTGGCGGCGAATACATAGCCACCGACGCTGTGCACGTCGCTCATCCAGAACGCGAAGATGTTGTACCAGGTCCACTTCTGCGGCTGCGGGCCCAGGTCCTGGTTATACAGGCGGGGGCTGTAGCCTTTGGGCAATTGTTCGGTCATCGCTGGGCTCCTCGAAATACCGGCCTGCGCTGCCGTAACGGGATCCATACGGGAGGCGGCATGGTTTGTATACGATAGAGTCAGCAGAATGCGTGCCAATAGCACACAATCCCCCTGCAGCGGGGGTTGCAAAGGTATTTATGCTTGGCTAGAGGCTGGCAAGACGCTCAGCAACGGTGCACATAAATCCTGTACACAATCACCGGTGCACTCGATGTGCACACAAGTGCCCGACCGTGCAGCACGCCGCGGTCAGAAGAGTGCCCCACGCCATGTCCATCACCGCCAAGCCGGCCGACCAGCCTTGCAAAGTGGCCCAATTGCTCAGGTCATAGGTGCCATAGGCCACCAGGCCGAGCAAAGCACCCAGGCGCGCCGCGCGTTGCCAGCTTGCGCTGGGAAGGACCACCAAGACCACGCAACCGATGGCGTACAGGAGATAGAACAGCACGGCGGGCAACAGGCGAGGCTGATCAAGCATCAGTGGGCCCAGCAGGGATTTGTAGGTCGGGCCCATAAGGACGCCGAGCCAGAGGCCGTCGAGCACCAGAAAGGCGAACAAGGTGCCGAGGTAGGCGAAGACAGACGTCTTGGACATTGATACAACCTCTGTAGGAGCGAGCTTGCTCGCGAATGTATTCCAAGCGCATCGCTGCGTCGGATGTACCTTTTTCGCGAGCACGCTCGCTCCTACCAGAGAGCCAAGCGAACTCAGCTTAGTTCAATGCGATCCGCGTGAATCACAATCTGGCCCTGCTTGTAGAGTGCACCAATGGCTTTCTTGAAGTTGCCCTTGCTCACGCCAAACAAGTTGCTGATCACCGCCGGGTCGCTCTTGTCGCTGACCGGCAGGCTGCCGTTGTTTTCACGCAACTTGGCGAGGATCTTCGAGTTCAGGCTGGAGGCCGCTTCCTGGCCAACCGGTTGCAGGCTCAGGCTGATATTGCCATCGGCGCGGATCTCCTTGATAAAGCCCTTCTCTTCCTTGCCCGGGCGCAGGAACTTGAACACTTCGTTCTTGTGAATCAAGCCCCAGTGCTTGTTGTTGATAATCGCCTTGAAACCCATGTCGGTGGCTTCGGCCACCAGCAGATCGACCTCCTGGCCCACCTGGTAGTTGGCCGGCGTCTTGTCCAGGTAACGATCCAGGCGTGCAGTCGCCGTGATGCGCTTGGTGTGCTTATCGAGGTAGACGTGCACCACGCAATATTCACCGGCGCTCAACTGGCGCTTTTCTTCCGAATACGGCAGCAACAGGTCCTTGGGCAAGCCCCAATCAAGGAACACACCAATACTGTTGACTTCGACGACTTTCAAACTGGCAAATTCGCCGACTTGAACTTTCGGTTTTTCGGTGGTGGCGATAAGTTTGTCATCGCTGTCCAGATAGATGAAAACGTTAAGCCAGTCTTCATCTTCACTGGGAATATCTTTGGGGATGTAACGATTAGGCAAGAGGATTTCACCATCTTGCGCACCATCCAAGTACAAACCAAAGTTAGTGTGTTTAACCACTTGCAAGCTGTTGTAGCGCCCGACTAAAGCCATTTCCAATACCCTCATTGCGTGGGCGGCATTCTACCCGAGTTGCGTGCAGCACGCGCGCGCGCCTGAAAAATCGCGGCTGGCATGGCGTTCTACTGGCAGCGCCCCGCTCGTCAGATCAAACGGCTCGATTGCTCCACGGCACAACGGCCATTTCACCCCCAGCGTTACGAGTTAAAACAGTCAGTTAGGCGCTTATTGCAAAGTTAAAACCAGCTGATTTTCCAGCCCACTTATAATTCCAAGGGGATATTTACCAAGCAATTGTCAAGTATTTCCTGTACGATGCCTGGCCAAGTTAATTTTCTACAGGTTAGTGGCCGCCATGCGCGTAAAAGCATCCAACAGCAAAGCAAAGCCAGCTCCCGCCGTTGAAACCAGCGAATCGATCAACAGCCAGATTGCTGCGTTCCTCAAATCCGGTGGCGAAATCCAGCAGATTGCCAAGGGCGTAAGCGGCCAGACTTTCGGCCCGTCCAAGCAAATCAGCCTGGGCAAGAAGTAACCCCCGCGCAACGCACCTGGTCCCTAAGCGTCTTGCCTTCAAGGCGCTAGGACTAGAGCCCGAAATACCCGCCTGCCTGATCCTCTAATACGTTAATCGACGAACGGGACTCATCGCCTGGCATTCGCCGGTATGCTTGCACACGTCTAGCACGGGCATCTGCCCGATTTTTCCGTCACTGCTCCTCGCTTTTCATGGAGTGAAGCATGCTCAAACCCTATATCTTCCTGGTCAGTGCCTTGGCCGCCAGCCCGCTTGCCCAAGCGCAGATCTTCCAGCGCGAATTGGGCGACTTCGACCTTAAATTGGGCACCACCCCCAGCCGCAGCATGGCCCAGGGCCTGGTCAAGCCGACATCGCCCGGCAGTGATTCATTCCATGGCGGCCTGGACCTCAGTCACGACAGCGGTCTGTACATCGGCCAGTTTTCCCCGAACATGGGCCTGTCGTCGACCAGCAACCTCGAGGTCGATTCCTACATGGGCTTCAAACATCCTTTCGACCAGACCCTCGGCTACGAAGTAGGGCTGATCCACTACAGCTACCCCACGCTCAGCCTCAGGAACAGCCAGGAGTTCTACGGCGGCCTGAACCTGTTGGGCAACCGCTTCGGTGCATCCTTCAGCAACGACCCCGACCGCCAGGACAGCACGCTGTTTGCCGACCTCAGCGGCACCCAGCCTTTCGGCATTGGTGTCAGCATGAAGTACACCACCCATCAACTGGGTACGCCAGCGTCGGTGGAAGGCGGCGCCATCAGCAGTTTCAGCGACTGGTCGGTGCAGTTTTCCCGCGCCTGGAAAGGCATTGACCTAGACCTGATCTACAGCGGCTCCAGCCTTACCGGCAGCGATTGCTCGGCCTACTCCGGACACAATTCGCAATGCGATGGCCTGTTGACCTTGAAGGCCGCGCGGTCGTTTTATTGATGGGCTGAACTGTGGTGCCTGCCGCGGGTTCACATGCACTAACCCCTCCCGCGCAAGGACCCGCCCATGTTGCAACGGCTCAAACTTCTGCTGGTATTGCTGGCCCTGAGCCTGGTGCTCGCCGGCTGCAATCGCGTGGGCCTGGCCTACCGTAATCTCGACGTCATCATCCCCTGGACCCTCAGTGACTACCTGGACATGACCCCCGGGCAAAAGACCTGGTTCAACGACACACTCAAGGAACACCTGGCCTGGCACTGCACCACACAACTGCCGGGTTATCTGGATTGGCTCGACCGCCTGCAACAGATGGTCGACAACCACCAGGTCACCGACGCCGCACTACAGACCCGCACCGTCGAAGCCAAACAGGCGATTGCCGAGATTGCGCAACAGGTCACCCCGTCAGCGATCCAATTGCTGCAAGGCCTGGACGACCAACAGGTCAAGGACATGAACCAAGCCCTGGCCAAAGACCTGCGCAAACGCCAGGACGAATACCTCAAGCCGCCCCTCCCCCAGCAGATCAAGGAACGCGCCGAGCGCATGAACAAGCGCCTGGAGACCTGGATGGGCCCGCTCAGCGCCAGCCAGCAGAACCGCGTGATGACCTGGTCAATCGACCTGGGTGAACAGAACCAGCAGTGGATCGGCAACCGCGCCCGCTGGCAGGCGCAATTTATCGAAGCGGTGCAACACCGTGACGGCACCGATTTCCCGCAGAAAATCGAGCAATTGCTGGTGAACCGCGAAAGCCTATGGACTCCAGAGTATCGCGTCGCCTACGCCCAGACTGAAACAGCTGCCCGTAGCCTGCTCGTGGATCTGACGGCTGAAAGCACAGTGCAGCAACGGCTGAAACTCTCGCAAAAAATCGACAAGGTCCGCAGTGACTTCCAGGCGCTCAAGTGCCTGAAAAGCGTGCAACCCTAGCCCGGCGCCAAGGTTCCCAGCCAAGCCACCAGCCCCAGGATCAATACCACCGCGCCGAACTCCAGGGCCATGCTGCGCCGCAGCACGCGGCCCGCAGCGGCAGTGTCGCCCGCCGCCAGGGACCGTTGCAGAAACGGAACCAGATGGAAACGATTGAGTGCCGCCAGCCCCAGCATCAAGCTAAAAACGCCGAGCTTCAGGCCCAACAGGATCGCGTAGACACTGCCGTTGATGCCGTCCAGGTTCGGCCCCACCACCAACAGATAATTGACCCCACCGGTGACGATCAGCACCGCGACGAATCCCGCGCCGATACGCTCAAACCCTGCAAGTGCTCCGGCCAACACCTCGACGCGATAACGGTCCCGAAACAATGCGCGCCTCAACAACAGCCCAAACGCCGCCAACGCCCCGACCCAGCCTCCCGCAGCCAGCAGATGTGCCGCGTCGCTGATGATGTGCCACGCGCCCAGCATCCCTTCGTGCATCACGCCGTGCCCACTCCAGACCAGTGTCACGAGCGCGACGCCCCCCAACACCGTGGCCGGCAGCAAGCGGGTAGTACACCCTGCCAGGACCAGCGCCACGATACGCAGGCACCAGGCCACACCCAGGTCGGTCTGCCAGAGCATCATCTGCAAATGTGGCCATAACGCCTGCCAATCGCTGGCACCACTCATGGCCTGGGTCATGGACAGCAGCGACGCCACGGACAACAACACCCCCAGGCCCGCCGTCCACCCCATCAGCCTCTTGAAGTTCAGTAGCGTGCGCTGCGAAGCGTTCAGCCCGTAAAGCCCAAAGAGCCCGAAGCCAAACAACAACATCAGGTCAAGATAGAGGGCAAACCGCAGGGCGACTTGGCTCAATTCACTCATGGCTGAACGCTGAATACTACGTTACCGGTGATCGGGTGCGTATCGGACGACACCGCGCGCCAGTCAACCCGATAGGTACCGGTGCTCAGCACGGAAGCCGGCTTGATCAACATCACTTTGGGATCGGTGCTCGCTGCCACACTGGCCTTGACCGGCATCGGCGAGTTGGGCATGCCGGGCATATCGGTCATGGTCAGCTTGGCGCCGGAAAACTGCGTCAGCAGGTTCTCCGAGAAGCGCAGCTCTATGACCGCGGGCGGCGTGCCCTGGGTGCCAGCGGCTGGAATGGACGAGAGCAATTTCGGATGGGCCGCGGCCGGCAGGCTGAGGATTAATCCGGCCCACAGCGCACCACCCGCTAACGCAGTTTTCAACAGAGACATGCAAGGCTCCAGGCCGCTCAAGGCGGCGAGTTATAGGTATAGGGAAAGTGTCAAAACCATAGGCGCACACCGACCAGCCAGCGCAGTTGGCTGACGTCTTCATCCTCCGCGCGGGCGTACTGTGCTGTCTGCCCATAGGTGCGGTTCCAACTGACCCCCACGTAAGGCGCAAACTCTCGGCGTACCTCGTAGCGCAACCGCAGGCCCAATTCGCTTTCCGCAAGGCCTGAGCCCACGCGGCGCTGCGGATCGTTTTGCGCATAAAAGTTGAGTTCCGCGGTCGGCTGCAGGATCAGGCGGTTGGTCAGCAGAATGTCGTAGTCGCCTTCCAACCGGGCCGCGGTGCGGCCCGACTCGCCAACAAACAGCGTCGCCTCGGCCTCAAAGTTGTAGAGCGCCATGCCCTGGATGCCGAAGGCTGCCCAGCGCTGGCTGTGACCGGGTTTGAAATCCTGCCGCACACCGCCAACCAAGTCCCACCAAGGGCTGATGGCGTGCCCCCACAAAACCTGGGCTTCGGCGCTGTCAGTGCGGCCGGCGCTGCGTTCGCCTTCGCTGCGCAGCCACAGTCGGTCGATATCACCGCCGGCCCAGCCCTTGATATCCCAGTTCAGCGCACTGCCATCGTCGGCGCCTTGCCATTCCAACTGGTTGATCAGCAGCATCGAATGAATCGCGCTGTCGTGCACACTGTGCCCGCCAGGCGCGTTATAGACCGCTGCGCGATCGGCGTCGGTCAGTACCGGGATCGGTGTGCGGCTTTGGGTGGGTGCGGACGAAGCCGCCGGGCTCATGCCCTGCAGTTCATCCGCCAACACCAGCGAGCCGCAGGTTAATGTGGCAAACGTGATGCACAGCGATATAACACGATGGTTCATGCCCGCTTCCTCATTCATGCACGCGAACTTCACGGAACATGCCCATTTCCATGTGGTACAGCAGGTGGCAGTGATAGGCCCAGCGGCCGAGAGCATCGGCCGTCACGCGGTAACTGCGCCGGGTACCCGGTGGCATGTCGATCGTGTGTTTGCGCACCTGGAACTGGCCGTTTTCATCTTCAAGGTCGCTCCACAGGCCATGCAGGTGAATCGGGTGGCTCATCATGGTGTCGTTGACCAGTACCAGTCGCACCCGCTCGCCATAGGTCAGCTGCAAGGGTTCGGCAGCGGAAAATTTCACACCATTGAATGACCAGGCAAACTTCTCCATATGCCCGGTGAGGTGCAACTCGATCGTACGCGAGGGATCACGGCCATCGGGGTCTTCGAAGGTGCTGCGCAGGTCGGCGTAGGCCAGGACGCGCCGGCCATTGTTACGCAGGCCGACGCCGGGGTCGTCGAGCTTGGGCATCGGGCTCATCGCCTGCATATCCACCAGCGGGTTGTCCTGCTCGCTGGCCGGATGGCTCTGCATCGACATCGAACCCATGGCGCTGTGGTCCATGCCTTCCATATCCGGCATATCGCCCATGGCGCCGTGGTCCATGCCGCCCATGCCCATGTCGTCCATGGTTATCCAAGGGCGCGCATCAAGCGCCGGCACTGAGGCCTCCGCCCCCGCCTGCCGGGCCAGCGTGCCACGGGCATACCCCGTACGGTCCATCGACTGGGCAAACAGCGTGTAGGCGGCGGCAGTGGGCTCGACCAGCACATCAAAGGTTTCAGCCACGGCAATGCGGAACTCGTCGACGCTGACCGGTTGCACCGGCTGGCCGTCGGCGGCGATAACGGTCATCTTCAGCCCCGGAATGCGCACATCGAAATAGGTCATCGCCGAGCCGTTGATAAAGCGCAGGCGAATTCTCTCCCCGGCCTCAAACAAGCCGGTCCAGTTGCGACCGGGCGGCTGGCCGTTGAGCAGGTAGGTGTAGGTCTCGCCGCTGACGTCCGCGAGGTCGGTAGGATTCATCTTCATGCGCGCCCACATCAGCCGATCGGCGACCGTAGCCGACCAGCCGTGCTTGCCTGCATCGCTGATAAAATCGCCCACCGTGGGCTTGTGCCGGTTGTAGTAATCGGACTGTTTCTTGAGGGTCTTCATCAGCGCGACGGGGTCTTCGTCGGTCCAGTCCGACAGCATGACGACGTAGTCGCGCTGGTAACTGAACGGCTCCGGCTCCCTGGGATCGATGACCAGAGGCCCGTACACGCCCTGTTGCTCCTGAAACCCGGAATGGCTGTGGTACCAATAGGTACCATGCTGCTTGACCTTGAACTGGTAGACATACACCCCACCCGGTTCGATCCCCTCAAAACTGAGGCCAGGCACGCCGTCCATGGTGGACGGCAGAAGGATGCCGTGCCAGTGGATCGAGGTAGGCTCGTTGAGCCGGTTCTTCACGCGCAGGGTCACGGTGTCGCCCTCGCGCCAGCGCAACAGCGGGCCGGGCAGGCTGCCATTGATCGTCAGCGCGGTACGCTGTTGGCCGCTGAGGTTGACGGGCGTCTGGTCGATAAACAGATCGAATTCGCTGCCCGTCAGCACGGTGGGGTGGCCGGGATTGCTCAGCGCCCAAACCGGCGGGCGCCATAGCCCGAGCCCACCGAGCAAGCCGCCGGCGGCCAGGCCTTTGACGAAGGTTCGTCTGGAGGTAGTGGAATGCATGCCGATTCAAGTCCATGAGATGAATGGCTGCAGATTAGGTGGCGCCAGCTGTCAGCAACCTTAGCGGCAGATTACCGATCTGACAGCTTCGGCGTCCCCGGCGGCGCAAACGGGCCGGGTATGGAGGGGTTCAAGCGATCTGTGCCTTGGACGCCACTTCAGCAAAGGTCGCCGGATCCAACGCATCTGCCTGCTCATCCAGCACTTGGCGTGGGTGATCATTGCCCGGAATAGAGCTGTCGATCAGCGCCAGCAACTGCGCGCCGAGCCCGGTCAGGATAAAGTTTTCGCCGTTGCCGCCCTCTTCCTCAGGTCGCGATTCAATAAAACCGCGCTTGAACAGCAGCGCTTCATAATCCGCAGCGGTTTTTTTCAACGCATCCAGGTTGCCCGTGGACTCGCCCGCCGTGGCCTTCTCGGCCGCTTCCTCTTCGGCGTACTTGCGTGGGGCGAAGCTGCCCTCGCCGTTCTGCACTTCATGCAGCAGACGTTCGATCAAATCCCAGTTGTAAGTCGTCATCCTGATTCCTCCTGCGGGCCGATGGAAAGGGAGCCCGTCTCAAGGTGTGACACGCCGCGTCACTGGCCGTTCAGCCGAATGGACGAGCGTCATTTCTCTGAACTTTCCAGACGTTCGCGTCCTCAACTGCACATAACCACCAAGGAGGTCCCAGTATGAAAACCCTGATGAACCTGGTCATTGCCGCCACGTTGCTCACTGCCCTGCCCGCCTGGGCCTGTACGCCGGACGAGGCGACCGCCAAGCGCGAACAGCTGGGGCAGGAAGTAGCGAAACTCACCGAACAGAACCCCTCCAAGGCCAAGGAGATGAACGACGAGTTGCAGAAAATGGACCTGGATACCCAGAGCGCGGAGTTCCCCGACAAGTGCCAGTTGATCGATGCCCGCCTCAAAGAATTGAAAGAGGCCGCCGCCAAGGCGAAAAACTGAAGGCAAAAAAAACCGGACAACGTCCGGTTTTTTTATTTCACCTCAGCCTTACTCGGCAGCCGGCGCTTCTGGCTTGCGGCGCTTGAGCGGTGCCATGCCGTCCTTGCTGACGAGCGACAGGTTGTCGGTCTTCGGCCGGTTGGTGATCTTGCGCTTGGTCGGCGACTTGGCGCCGGCCTTTTTCTTGTCGCCCTTGGCGTCGACTTTTTTCTTCTTCACGCCAACGGCCTTGCCCGACGCCTTGACCTTCTTCGGCCCGGTGTAGGTGCCTTTGACTTCCTTGATGGTGCGACGCTCGAACGACTGCTTGAGGTAGCGCTCGATGCTCGACATCAGGTTCCAGTCGCCGTGACAGATCAGCGAGATCGCCAGGCCCTCGTTGCCCGCACGCCCGGTACGGCCGATACGGTGCACGTATTCGTCGCCGCTGCGGGGCATGTCGAAGTTGATGACCATGTCCAGGCCGTCCACGTCCAGGCCGCGGGCGGCGACGTCGGTGGCCACCAGGATCTTCACGCCGCCGGCCTTGAGGCGATCGATGGCGAGCTTGCGGTCCTTCTGGTCTTTCTCGCCGTGCAGCACGAACGCCTTGTAGTCCTGCGCCACCAGGCGACCGTAGATGCGATCGGCCGCAGCGCGGGTATTCGTGAAGACAATGGCTTTCTGATAGGTCTCATTGGCCAGCAGCCAGTTGAGGATCTGTTCTTTGTGCACATTGTGGTCAGCGGTGATGATCTGCTGGCGCGTGGTCGCGTTCAGGTCGCTGACGTTGTTGACCTGCAGGTGCTCAGGGTTGTTCAGGACCTTGGCCACCATGTCGCGCAGGGTCGAACCACCGGTGGTGGCGGAGAACAGCATGGTCTGCTGGCGATTGACGCACTCGCCCACCAGGCGCTGTACGTCGTCGGCAAAACCCATGTCGAGCATGCGGTCGGCTTCGTCCAGCACCAGCACTTCGACTTCCTTGAGGTCGAGGTTGCCAGCGTTGAGCTGCTCGATCATGCGGCCCGGCGTGCCGATCAGGATATCCGGCACCTTGCGCAGCATGGCGGCCTGGACCTTGAAGTCTTCGCCACCGGTGATCAGGCCGGACTTGATGAAGGTGAATTGCGAGAAGCGCTCCACTTCCTTCAGGGTCTGCTGGGCCAGCTCGCGGGTCGGCAGCAGGATCAGGGTCTTGATGCTGACGCGGACTTTGGCCGGGCCGATCAGGCGGTTAAGAATCGGCAGGACGAAAGCGGCAGTCTTGCCACTCCCGGTTTGAGCCGTCACCCGCAGGTCACGCCCTTGGAGCGCGAGCGGGATGGCCGCTGCTTGCACAGGCGTAGGCTCGACAAATTTAAGCTCGGCCACGGCTTTGAGCAGGCGTTCGTGCAGGGCGAATTGGGAAAACACGGGTGCTACCTCGAAGAAATACAAAATATCAGCTGCATAGGGTACCGGTTTCGGCCGTCCAAACCGAGTTTCTTTACGCGAACGGCGCTAATCAGCCGCTTTTTTGTCAGCTGGTTTGTCCACAACGTCAACTTTATTGCACTTAAATGCTCTAATCGCCCCGTCTTGTCTTACAGAAGAATCGGTTTCACCCATGGATATCAAACAGTTCTGGCTCAACGTCCAAGACCTTTGGGGCGCCCTCGATCAACACCCGTTGCTGCATGCTGGCCTGGGTATGTTGGTGTTGCTGGTGGTGGCCTTGTTACTGGGCCGGGTGGCGCGCTACCTCATCCTTCACGCCATCAAGCTGCTCGGCAGGCAACCGCCCCTGCATTGGCTCAACGATCTGCGGCACAACAAAGTCTTCCATCGCCTGGCACAGCTGACGCCGTCCCTGGTGATCCAGTTCGGCTTGTACCTGGTGCCAGACCTGAGCAAGACCGCCACCCTGTTTATCGGCAACGTCGCGCTGGCATTCACCCTCCTGTTCATGACGCTGGCCATGAGCGCCCTGCTCAACGCCCTGCTCGACATCTATGCCCGTACCGAACATGCGCGCACGCGCTCGATCAAGGGGTATGTGCAACTGGCGAAGATGGTGCTGTTTGTCTTTGCCGCAATCATCATCGTCGCCACCCTGATCGACCGCTCGCCGTTGCTGCTGCTGTCGGGCCTGGGCGCCATGTCGGCGGTGATCCTGTTGGTGTACAAGGACACCCTGCTGTCGTTCGTCGCCAGCGTGCAGCTCACCAGCAACGACATGCTGCGGGTGGGCGACTGGATCGAAATGCCGCAGGTCGGTGCCGACGGCGATGTGGTCGATATCACCCTGCACACCGTCAAGGTGCAGAACTTCGACAAAACCATCGTCTCCATCCCCACCTGGCGCCTGATGTCCGAGTCGTTCAAGAACTGGCGCGGCATGCAGGCGTCGGGTGGGCGACGCATCAAGCGCAGCCTGTACATCGACGCCAGCGGTGTGCGGTTCCTGCGCGATGATGAAGAAACGCGCATGACCCAGGTGCATCTGCTCACCGACTACATCAGCCGCAAGCAGGCCGAACTCAAGGCCTGGAACGAAGCCCAGGGCCACAGCGCGCAACTGTCGGCCAACCGTCGCCGCATGACCAACCTCGGCACCTTCCGCGCATACGCCCTGGCCTACCTGAAAAGCCACCCGGACATCCAACCGAACATGACCTGCATGGTGCGCCAGATGCAAACCACCGCCCAGGGTGTGCCGTTGGAAATCTACTGCTTCACCCGCACCACCGCGTGGGCGGATTACGAGCGGATCCAGGGGGATATCTTCGATTACTTGCTGGCGGTGTTGCCGGAATTTGGGTTGAGTCTCTATCAACAACCCAGCGGGAATGACTTGCGTGCCGGGGTGTTGCCGGCGGTGTTGGGGGCCAGTCATCTACCCGCCATCGAACAGCATTCGGGTTAACACCGCATCCTCCGCGGGAGTTTCTGACTTAGCGCTGCCGCGCAGCAAACTGCCCCCCCCTGTGGCGAGCGGGCTTGCCCCGCGTTGGGCTGCGCAGCAGCCCCAATAAGAACGCTGCAGTGTGCCAGGCAGCTCCCCAGGGCTGTGTTTTGGGGCTGCTGCGCAGCCCAACGCGGGGCAAGCCCGCTCGCCACAACAAGCCCGCTCACCACAACAAGCCTGCTCGCCACAGTTACAGTTCTTCCTTAACTGACTGGCATTGCGGCTCTCCACAACAGCCCGCTCCCCTGAGGGGGTCAGCGTAGCACTGGCACCTTGCGCGCCCCCAACCGACTGATCCACACCGCCCCCAAAATCACCAGGCCACCCAACGCCAACCGCCCCAGCGGCTCGTGCTGGTTCCAGATCAGCAGGTTCAGCAGCAGCCCCACCGGCACATGCAAATTGTTCATCACCGCCAAGGTGCCGCCGTTGACCAGGCAGGCCCCCTTGTTCCACCAATACATGCCCAAGGCGGTACTGACCAATCCGAGGAACACCAGCACGCCCCATTGCAATGGCGCTTCCGGCAGGAAGTTGGCTTTGCCGAACAACAGGAACGCCGGCAGCACCACCAACAACGCGCCCAGGTAGAAGTAACCGAAGCGTCGATAGTGCGGCAGGTCGCTGGGGTAGCGCGCCACCAGGTGCTTGTACATGACCTGCCCGGCGGCGTAGGTGAAGTTGGCCAGTTGCAGCAACAGGAAGCCCATGAGGAAGTGCGGGGTGATCTGGTCGAAACGGATCACCGCCGCTCCCGTCACCGCCACCAAGGCGGCGATCAGCGCCCAGGGATTGAAGCGGCGGTTGAGCGCGTCTTCGATCAGGGTCACATGCAACGGAGTGAGGATGGTGAATAGCAGCACCTCCGGCACCGTGAGCACACGAAAGCTCAGGTACAGGCACACGTAGGTCACGCCAAACTGCAGCGCGCCAATCACCAGCATGCCGCGCATGAAGGCCGGTTCTACCGCGCGCCAGCGGGTCAACGGGATAAAGACCAGCCCGGCCAGCAGCACACGCACCAGCACCGCGAAGTAGCTGTCGACGTGACCGGCGAGGTATTCGCCGATCAAGCTGAAGGAAAATGCCTGAATCAGGGTGACAACCAGTAGATAGCCCATGCACGCCTCATTTCGAATGGGCGGGACATTAAAGGTTTTCGGCGTTTGACGAAACTCGGGGCAAAAAAAACCCGACCTCGCTATAGCGTCAGTCGGGCAGGAGCACTCAGGAGCAACAAGTGCAAAGGGAGGTTCTTACGCGTACTTGAAGGGTTTGCGTGGAGCGATATAAACACCGCGCGATTATCTAGCGATTAAAGGATCAAGCCACCTGCGCCAGCAGCGCCTTGGCGTGGTTGATGCCCTTTTCCTGGAAGTCACTGCTCAGGTTCACGCCTTCGGCATGAATGAAGGTGACGTCATGGATCCCGATAAAAGCCATGACCTGGCGCAGGTAGGGTTCCTGGTGATCGGAGCTGGCGCCGGCATGGATACCGCCGCGAGCGGTCAACACGATGGCGCGTTTACCGGTGAGCAGGCCTTGGGGCCCCGTGGCGGTGTACTTGAAGGTCACACCCGCACGCAACACGTGGTCCAGCCAGGCTTTGAGGGTGCTGGGGATGGCAAAGTTGTACATCGGTGCCGCCATCACCAGCACGTCGGCGGCGAGCAGTTCATCGGTCAATTCGTTGGAACGGTCGAGGGAGGCCTGTTCGCTGGGGTTGCGCTGGTCGGCAGGTTTCATCCAACCGCCGAGCAGGTTGGCGTCCAGGTGCGGCACCGGGTCAAGGGCGACGTCACGCACCGTGATCTGATCTGCCGGATGGGCGGCCTGCCATTGGCTGATGAACTGTTGGGTCAGTTGCCGGGAAATCGAATCCTGTTGGCGGGCGCTGCTTTCGATGATCAGAACATTGGACATGGCTTCGTAGGCTCCATCTGCATTTGCTGTAAGGCGATGGAGTAAAGAGTAGACAGAGCCAATTCGATAAAAAAGCGCAAAAAACTGCTATAAACCATCTAGAAATTTGTTTATAAGCGGAGTATTCCTGTCGGGACGCTCCGCTGCTGCTTTATTTCGGGGCGCAGGCCAGGGCGATCCGCATCTTGATGATCGCGCGGTTGAACTTGACGGTGGTGTTGGTGCTTTTACCCGCCGGTACCGTGACCGTGCGTCGACGGGGTGATTCCGGACCGTTGGTAAAGGTGACCGAACACACGGCGTCCTTCATGCCGTAGTTATTCAATTGAATCGAGCTGATGTCGCCGTCCACATCGGAGGCGGTGTAATCGATGCTCACGCCGTCGATTTTTTTAGTCACGTCGATGGGGTAGGCAAAGGCACTCATCGGCAACAGCGCCAGCAACACACAACAGAATTTTCTCATTCGGCAGTCTCCAATAAGGACCGCCAGCTTAGGACAAGAGGAGCTCATCTTGAAAGCGCCCCGCGTTACCCTTGATCAATGGCGCACGCTGCAAGCCGTGGTCGACCATGGCGGCTTCGCCCAGGCGGCTGAAGCGCTGCACCGTTCGCAGTCCTCGGTGAGCTACACCGTGGCCCGCATGCAAGACCAACTCGGCGTTCCGATGTTGCGCATCGACGGGCGCAAGGCGGTGCTGACCGAGGCCGGTGAAGTGCTGTTGCGCCGCTCCCGGCAACTGGTGAAAAACGCCAGTCAACTGGAAGACCTGGCCCACCATATGGAACAGGGCTGGGAGGCCGAAGTGCGCCTGGTGGTCGATGCCGCCTACCCGAATGCGCGCCTGGTGCGTGCCTTGACGGCCTTTATGCCGCAAAGCCGCGGTTGTCGCGTGCGCTTGCGTGAAGAGGTGCTGTCGGGCGTCGAAGAGCTGTTGATGGAAGGCGTGGCCGACCTGGCGATCAGCAGTTTCAGCATTCCCGGCTACCTGGGCACGGAAATGAGCGATGTGGAGTTCATCGCCGTGGCCCATCCCGAGCATGCCTTGCACCGCATGAACCGCGAGTTGAGCTTCCAGGACCTGGAAAGCCAGATGCAGGTGGTGATCCGCGATTCAGGTCGCCAGCAGCCGCGCGATGTGGGCTGGCTTGGCGCCGAGCAGCGCTGGACCGTCGGCAGCCTGGCCACCGCCGCCGCCTTTGTCGGCAGCGGCCTGGGCTTTGCCTGGCTGCCCCGGCACATGATCGAACGCGAACTCGCCGAAGGCGTGCTCAAGCAGCTACCCTTGGAACAGGGCGGCAGCCGCCATCCGACGTTCTACCTGTATTCAAACAAGGACAAACCCTTGGGCCCAGCCACGCAGATCCTGGTGGAGTTGCTGCGCACGTTCGACACGGCCCCCTTGGACGCCCCTTTCGCCGCCCCGCAGCAAGCCTGAAACGGAGTTCAAGCATGGCCTGGTTCGACCACGAAGGCTGCAACCTGCATTACGAGGAATACGGTCACGGCACGCCGCTGATCCTGATCCATGGCCTGGGCTCCAGCAGCCAGGATTGGGAGCTGCAGATCCCGGTGCTGGCCAGGCATTACCGCTTGATCGTGGTGGATGTACGCGGCCATGGGCGCTCCGACAAACCTCGAGAGCGCTACAGTATCCAGGGCTTTACCTTCGACCTGCTCGCCCTGATCGAACACCTGGACCTGCCGCCCGCCCATGTGGTGGGCTTGTCCATGGGGGGGATGATCGCCTTCCAGCTGGCGGTGGACGAGCCCGGCCTGGTCAAGAGCCTGTGCATCGTCAACAGCGCGCCCGAGGTCAAGGTTCGCAGTGCCGATGATTACTGGCAGTGGGCCAAGCGCTGGACCCTCGCGCGCGTGCTCAGCCTGGCCACGATCGGCAAGGCTCTCGGCGACCGGCTGTTCCCCAAACCGCACCAGGCCGACCTGCGCCGCAAGATGGCCGAACGCTGGGCAAAAAACGACAAACGTGCTTATCTCGCCAGCTTCGACGCGATTGTGGGCTGGGGCGTACAGGAACGACTTTCGAGGATTACCTGTCCAACCCTGGTCATCAGCGCCGACCACGACTACACCCCCGTGGCGCAGAAAGAAATCTATGTAAAACTGCTGCCCGATGCGCGGCTGGTGGTGATCGAGGATTCCCGCCATGCCACGCCCTTGGACCAACCCGAAGTCTTTAACGCTACGTTGCTCGATTTTCTAAAGACAGTCGAAACCACTACCCAGGATCACTGACCCATGCTGAAAAAAATCGCCTTCTTCGCCGGTTCCGTATTGTTCGCTGCCAACCTGATGGCGGCCGAGCCTGCCAAGGCGCCGCACGTACTGATCACCACCACCAATGGCGACATTGAAATCGAACTGGACCCGGTCAAGGCGCCGATCAGTACCAAAAACTTCCTGGCCTACGTCGACAAGGGCTTCTACACCAACACGATTTTCCACCGCGTGATCCCGGGCTTCATGGTCCAGGGCGGCGGGTTCACCCAGCAGATGTCGCAAAAACCGACCGAAGCGCCGATCAAGAACGAAGCCAGCAATGGCTTGCACAACGTACGTGGCACCTTGTCCATGGCGCGCACCAACGATCCGAACTCGGCCACCAGCCAATTCTTCATCAACGTCGCCGACAATGCCTTCCTCGATCCAGGTCGCGACGCCGGTTATGCCGTGTTCGCCAAGGTAGTCAAGGGCATGGATGTGGTCGACATCATCGTCAACTCGCAGACCACCACCAAGCAAGGCATGCAGAACGTGCCTATCGATCCTGTCCTGATCAAGTCGGCAAAGCGCATCGACTGAGGTCTGCAGGTAGTTCCGTGCGGTGCCCACCAGGCACCGTGCGCATTTGAACAGGAGAGCCCGCCAGGCGGGCGTCAACCCTAATGCTCTATCGTCGTTTTGAACAACTGATCGACATCTTCCGCGAAGCCCCCAGCGCGGCCCCTCCCGATAAAGTCCTGCCCTTCTATCTCTATTACCTGCGCCAGGTGTGGCCGAGTTTTGCCGCGCTGCTGGTGGTGGGCCTGATCGGTGCGCTGATCGAGGTCGCGCTGTTCAGCTACCTGAGCCGCATTATCGACCTGGCCCAGGGGACGCCCCCGGCGAACTTCTTCCAGTTGCACAGCACCGAACTGATCTGGATGGCCGTGGTGGCCCTGCTGCTGCGCCCGATCTTCGGTGCCCTGCATGACCTGCTGGTGCACCAGACCATCAGTCCCGGCATGACCAGCCTGATCCGCTGGCAGAACCACAGCTACGTGCTCAAGCAGAGCCTGAATTTCTTCCAGAACGACTTCGCCGGGCGTATTGCCCAGCGCATCATGCAGACCGGCAACTCCCTGCGCGACTCCGCTGTCGCGGCGGTGGATGCGATCTGGCACGTGGCGATCTATGCGATCAGCTCGCTGGTGTTGTTTGCCGAAGCCGACTGGCGCCTGATGATCCCGCTGGTGACCTGGATCGTCTGCTACAGCCTGGCGCTGCGCTACTTCGTGCCCAGGGTGAAAGAGCGCTCGGTGATTTCCTCCGAGGCGCGCTCCAAATTGATGGGCCGGATTGTCGACGGCTACACCAACATCACCACCTTGAAGCTGTTTGCTCACACCCATTACGAGCAGCAATACGCCAAGGAAGCGCTCATCGAGCAGACCGAAAAAACCCAACTGGCCAGCCGCGTGGTGACCAGCATGGACGTGGTGATCACCACTATGAACGGCCTGCTGATCGTCACCACCACTGGCCTGGCCCTGTGGTTGTGGACCCACTCGCTGATTTCCGTAGGCGCGATTGCGCTGGCGACCGGTCTGGTGATTCGTATCGTCAACATGTCCGGCTGGATCATGTGGGTGGTCAACGGCATCTTCGAAAACATCGGCATGGTGCAGGACGGCTTGAAAACCATCGCCCAGCCACTGGCGGTGATCGACCGCGAAAACGCCCCGCGCCTGAGCGTCCCCCATGGGGAAGTGCGCTTCGAGCAGGTGGATTTTCACTATGGCAAGAAGAGCGGGATCATTGGCGGCCTGAACCTGACCATCAAGGCCGGGGAAAAAATCGGCCTGATCGGCCCGTCCGGCGCGGGCAAATCGACCCTGGTCAACCTGCTGCTGCGCCTCTACGACCTGCAGGGCGGGCGCATCCTGATCGACGGCCAGGACATCGCCGAGGTTGCCCAGGAATCCCTGCGCGAACAGATCGGCATGATCACCCAGGACACCTCGCTGCTGCACCGCTCGATCCGCGACAACCTGCTGTATGGCAAACCGGATGCGACCGATGAAGAACTCTGGGCCGCCGTGCACAAGGCGCGCGCCGATGAGTTCATCCCGCTGCTGTCGGATGCCGAAGGACGTACCGGGCTGGATGCACACGTGGGTGAGCGCGGGGTCAAACTCTCCGGCGGCCAACGGCAACGGATTGCCATCGCCCGCGTACTGCTCAAGGACGCGCCGATCCTGATCATGGACGAAGCCACGTCGGCGCTGGACTCGGAAGTGGAAGCCGCCATCCAGGAAAGCCTGGAGACCCTGATGCAAGGCAAGACGGTGATTGCGATTGCGCACCGATTGTCGACCATCGCACGCATGGATCGCCTGGTGGTGCTGGAGAAAGGCCAGATCGCCGAGAGCGGCAGCCACGCCGAGCTGCTGGCCCATGGCGGGCTGTATGCGCGGTTGTGGCAACACCAGACTGGCGGGTTTGTCGGTATCGATTGAAAACTGCCGGGCCTACGCAACTCAAAATGTGAGAGGGAGGGAGCTTGCTCCCTCCCCCATGAGTACCCTGGATTTGTGCCGGAACCGTGCTGTACTCAGTGCAGTGCCCAGGCGGGCGCTGAAGTAAATCCGCAGGGAGCATCACTGATTTACTGATTCGGTAGAGCGATCTATCAAGGACGGGTTGCATGTCTTTGTTCAAGCGTTCAGTCACAGAAGGGTTGGGCACGTTTTGGCTGGTGTTGGGCGGTTGCGGGAGTGCGGTGTTGGCCGCGGCGTTTCCCGCCGTCGGCATCGGGTTGTTGGGTGTAGCCCTGGCGTTCGGGCTCACGGTGCTGACCATGGCCGTCGCCATCGGACACATCAGCGGTTGTCACCTGAACCCGGCGGTATCGGTGGGGCTGGTGGTGGGCGGGCGGTTTCCGGCCAGGGAGTTACCGGCCTATATCGTGGCCCAGGTAATTGGCGGCACGGTCGCTGCAGCGCTGCTGTACTTCATCGCCAGCGGCAAGCCAGGGTTTGAACTGGCGTCGGGCCTGGCCTCCAACGGCTATGCCGAGCATTCGCCGGGGGGCTACTCATTGGCTGCGGGGTTTGTCTGTGAGTTAGTGATGACGACGATGTTCGTGCTGATCATCCTTGGCGCCACCGACCCTCGTGCCCCGAAGGGCCTCGCACCGATCGCCATCGGCCTGGCCCTGACCTTGATCCACCTGATCTCCATCCCCGTGACCAACACCTCGGTCAACCCGGCCCGCAGTACGGGCCCGGCGCTGATCGTGGGCGGGTGGGCGATCCAGCAGTTGTGGATGTTCTGGCTCGCGCCGATTCTCGGCGCGGTGGTCGGCGGTTTTACCTATCGATGGCTGGGCAAGGAGGAGCCGGCCTGAGGCCGCGCGGGTTCAGCCCTGCCGGTAAGGCAGGGCTGCCCTCGCCTCTTCGGCATACGCCAGGATCCCCACCCGCTCGCGCGCCAGGAAATCCTCAACGGCTTTTTTCAACCCCGGATGACGCAAGTAATGCCATGACCGGGTAATCACCGGCTCAAACCCGCGAATCAACTTGTGCTCGCCCTGGGCGCCGGCGTCGAAACGTTGCAGGCCGTGGGCGATGGCGTAGTCCATGCCCTGGTAGAAACAGGTTTCGAAATGCAGGCGGTCAAACTCCGCCAGGCAGCCCCAGTAGCGGCCGTAGAAACTGTCGCCACCGACCAGGCTGAACGCCATGGCCACCGGGCGGGCGCCTTGCTTGGCCAGCACCACGCGGATAGCTTCGGGCATGCGCTCGGCGAGCAGGCTGAAAAACGCGCGGGTCAGGTAGGGCGATTGGCGTCTGACGGCGTAGGTGTTGGCGTAGCAGGCATAGACAAAATCCCATTGCGCTTCGCTCAGTTCATGGCCTTGTAGCCACTCAAATTCAATGCCCTGTCCCGCCACCTGTTCGCGTTCCTTACGCATCTGTTTGCGCTTGCGTGAACTCAGGGCGTCGAGAAAGTCCTGGAAGTCGCGATAGCCACGGTTCTGCCAGTGAAACTGACAACCCAGGCGCTGCATCCAGCCCGGCTGCTGGGCCAGGGCGTCATCGGCCAACGCATCGGTGAAATTGATATGGGCGCCGGAGAGCCCCTCGATTTCCAGGTAGCCCGGCAGGCTTTGGAGCAGTTCAAAAGCGTCGGCGGCATTGGCCGCCAACACGCGCGGTCCGCTGACCGGACTGAACGGTACGGCCGTCAGCAGCTTGGGGTAATAGTCGATACCGGCACGCTCACAGGCATCCGCCCAGCCGTGATCGAACACGTACTCGCCGTAGGAGTGCCATTTGCGATAGCCGGGTAACGCCGCGACCAGCCGATCGCCCTCCCAGTGCAACAGATGCTCCGGTTGCCAGCCGGAATGGGGGCCGACGCTACCGCTGTCCTCCAGCGCACTCAGGAACGCATGACGCACGAACGGTTGGGCGTGCGGCACCAGGGCATCCCAGGTCTGAGGGGCGGTTTCGGACAGGCTTGGCAGGCGTTGCAACGGCATCGGCATCCTCACTACTTCAGGGCGTGAAAGCCTGGCGAGTATCGCTTATCGCCGGACCCAGTACACCCTCAAATCGCCGGACAAGGCTGCATGCCAATAGTTCCTTCTTAAATAATTTGTCATGTAGATGACATTACTTCGCCACTGCGCCGTCATAAACCATCGCGATACTGACGCCTGTTTTTAGAGCGCCTGGTTCTACCGGGCGGCTATTTTTTCCGTCCGTCCTCGGTCGGTTGTGTCCTGGATGGTTTGCCATCCCTCCTCACTTTCGGAGATTGATATGCGTCTTGCTTCCACTAAAACTGCGGCGGTCCTGTGCGGTGGCCTGTTACTGGCCCTGAGCGTTCCTGCCAGCGCCGCAGTCGACGCTAAATTGCTCGACATGCTCAAGGCCAACGGCCAGATCACCGCAGCGCAGTACACCGAACTGCAAGCTGAACTGGCCAAGGATCAGAAAGAAAAGCAGATCGCTCAGCAAGCTCAACAAGAGACCAACGAACAGATCGCGGCCACCGCGAAAAAAACCAACGACCTCAGCGTCTTCGATCAGAAGCTGGCATGGGCCGCGAAGACGCAGTTCAAGGGTGACGTACGTTTCCGCCAGGAGACCGTGAAGATCCAGGGCGAATCCAACAACGGTGGCCGTGACAAGGACCGTCAGCGCATTCGTGCCCGCCTGGGCGCCTACACCGAGATCAACTCCCAGGTCGACACCGGCATCCGTATCGCCACGGGCAGCAGCGACGACGCGCGGTCCACCAACCAGGACCAGGATAACTACTTCGACAAGAAGTCGATCTGGCTGGACCTTGGCTACATCGACTACCACCCCGAGCAGATCAAGAACCTGCACGTGATCGGCGGCAAAATGCTCCAGCCTTGGGTGAACATGGGCGACGTGATCTGGGATAGCGATATCAACCCGGAAGGCCTGGCATTGACCTACAAATACCCACTGGGTAGCAGCGCCGAGCTGTTCGGCAGCATCGGTAACTACAACCTCAAGGACAACGTCGACGGCGACGGCGTGCAATTTCGCCACGACCTGCGCCTGACTTCCGGCCAGTTGGGCACACGCTTCTCGGTGACCGACAACCTGAAAATGACCCTGGGCGGCAGCATCTACGCTTACCAGAACGACGAAAACAGTGCCTGTACCACCACCAGCACACCTTGCGCACTGGCGGTCAACGGCAACTCGCCAAACGAACAATTCCGCCTGTACGAAGGGTTTGCCCAGGCAGACATCGGCGGCCTGGCCGTGCCACTGGCGTTCTACGGCCAGTACGTGAAGAACAACGACGCCTCCAACGACCAGGACACTGCCTGGTTGCTGGGTGCCAAGTCCAAGGTGTTCGGCTTCAACCTGGACTACAACTACCGCGATACGCAACGTAACGCTGTTGTAGGCGCCTTCACCGATTCGGACTTCGGCAACGGCACCACCGGTTCGCGCGGCCACAAGATGAAGGTCAGCTACGACATCGACAAAAACTTCGCCGTCGGCGCCACGTACTTCCTGACCAAGGCTGACTACGCCAGCCGCACTCAGCGCGACGCCAACACCAACACCCTGCAGTTGGATGCTGAAGCCAAGTTCTGAATACCCGTGTGACAAGCCTTGGGCCAGGACGGCCCGAGGTGGCTGTAACAGCCTTGCGTGGGTGAATCGGTCCCCATCATCCGTTCGACTCACCCACGCGAGCCTGCTTTTGCTTCCCCGCTACTCCTGATCCTTGAGCCGCTCGGCAGCCAGCCGCTGTGCCAAGGCATCCACATCCTCGACCGGCGGCTGCGGCAAGATCCGCAACGTCGCCTGCATCAGGCGCATCTGGCGGATAAACCGCCGACAGTTCGGGCAAAACATCAAGTGATGACGCACCAACAGGCGCTCGCGAAAGGTCAATTGCCCATCGAGATAGTCACTGGAACGTGCCACTTGCTCTTTACAGGTCAACATTCGCCCGTTTCCTCAAAATGCTCCACCGTGGCGAAGACTTTAAGCCGCGCTCGATGCAGCAGCACACGAACGTTGGAGAGCGACAGCGTCAGAAGATTACAGATCTCTTCCAGTTCCAGGCCCTGGCGTTCGCGCAACACCAACACGCTGCCTTGCAACTCAGACAGACTCAGCAACGTATGCTCCAGGCACTTGCGCAGCTCTTCCTCGGTCAGCAGGGCTTCCGGCGTGTCCTGGTGCCAGGCATAGGGGGCGACGGCCCAGTGGCCATCTTCGGGCGAGAAACGCTCATCACCGATCGTCCCATGGGGCGAGGGCAAATCGTCGAGCAGCACTTCCCGGCGATTCTGTTTGTAACGGCTCTTGGCGGCGTTGGCAGTGATGGTCAGCAGCCAGGTCTTGAGACTGGAGCGTCCTTCGAACTTGGGCAGGTTGCGCACGACCGCCAGCCAGGCGTCCTGCACGATTTCATCGGCATGGCGCTGACCGACGATGGCATAGGCCACCGCGCGCATGGCGCTCTGGTATTGGGTGACCAATTCCTTGTAGGCCCGCTGCTCGCCCTTGAGCAAGCGTTCAAGCAGGTGCGCGTCGTCCGCTGCCGCCATCGTCTACCTCGATTCCACCGTGGAAAACCCGATTCCCGTGTGAGCTGGCTTGCCTGCGATGCTGGCACCGCAGTGATGCAATCGCAGGCAAGCCAGCTCCCACATTGGATCGTGACCGACCGGTAGATCAGCGTTTGCGCAGGATCACGCTACCAATGGAGTACCCGGCGCCGAACGAGCTGAGCACCGCCACGGCGCCCTTGGGCAAGTCGTCCTGGTAGGTGTGGAACGCAATCACCGAACCTGCCGAACTGGTATTGGCGTAAGTGTCGAGGATCACCGGTGCTTCTTCCACCGTGGCTTCGCGGCCCAGCAGTTTCTTCACGATCAGGTGGTTCATGCTCAGGTTGGCCTGGTGCAGCCAGAAGCGCTTCACATCGGCCACATTCAGCTGGTTCTCTTCCAGGTGCACACCGATCAGCTCGGCGACCATCGGGCAGACATCGCGGAAGACTTTGCGGCCTTCCTGCACGAACAGCTTGTCGGGCGCTCCGATGCCCTCTTCCGCCGCACGGTTGAGGAAGCCGAAGTTGTTGCGGATGTTATTGGAGAACTTGGTCAACAGCTTGGTGCTCACCACCTCGAACTGGTGCTCGGAAGTTGCCAGGTCGGCGCGCTCCAGGATCACGGCCGTGGCGGCGTCACCGAAGATGAAATGGCTGTCGCGGTCACGGAAGTTCAAGTGGCCGGTGCAAACTTCGGGGTTGACCATCAGGATCGCCCGGGCCTGGCCCAGCTGGATGCTGTTGGCGGCATTCTGGATGCCGAAGGTGGCCGAGGAACACGCCACGTTCATATCGAAACCAAACCCCTCGATGCCCAGGGCTTCCTGGACTTCAATGGCGATGGCGGGGTACGCACGCTGCAGGTTGGAACAGGCAACGATCACGCCGTCGATATCGGCGGCGGTCTTGCCGGCGCGCTGCAGGGCTTGCTCGGCGGCACCGATAGCCATCTGGCACAGGACCGACCATTCATCGTTGCTGCGCTCGGGCAGGCGCGGGGCCATGCGTTGCGGGTCGAGAATGCCGTCCTTGTCCATGACAAAGCGGCTTTTGATACCGGAGGCCTTCTCGATAAAGGCTGCGCTGGACTCGGTCAGCGCCTGCACCTCGCCGCGCTCGATGGCAGCGGCGTTGTCGCTGTTGAACTGCTGCACGTAGGTATTGAAAGACTGCACCAGCTCTTCGTTGGAGATGCTGTTGGCCGGGGTGTACAAGCCAGTGCCGCTGATGACGACGTTATGCACGGTCGTTCCTCTAAATCTGTCAGGCAGAAGATATTGGTACCGTCGTACCAAACTGTAAGTAGTCCGATTCCCCACCGCGGGCATCAAACTGGCAACGCTTTATTCCATCGCGCCGCGGCTGCGCACCAGCCCATCACGACGATCCCGGCATTTATAACCGCGAAGTTTGCCACAAACCCAGGGATTTGGCGCCATATGCCACTGTTCAAAGCGCACCGATTTCTAATGTGGGAGGGGGCTTGCCCCCGATAGCGGTGTATCAGTCACAGAATCTTTACCTGACACACCGCTATCGGGGGCAAGCCCCCTCCCACATTTGGACCTGCCCAGTCCTGGAGGCAGGGAGAGGCTTCAGGGTTCTACCTGGCTCCACTGCTTGCTCAGGCGCTTGTCGGAAATCGGTACCTTGGTGCCCAACTGCTGGGCAAACAACGACACGCGATACTCCTCCAACCACCAGCGATAGAGTTCCAACTGAGGGTCGCGCTTGCCTTCCTGGGCATGTTTGTTCAGGCGGTTCTGGTACTGCGCCCAAAGGCCGCCCAGCTCGGTGCTCCACACCCGGTCCTTTTGCACCTGGCTCGGCAGCTTCTCCAGGCGCAGCTCGATGGCCTTGAGGAAACGCGGCAGCTCCTTGAACCATTGCGCCGGGGTTTCCCGCACAAAACCGGGATAGACCAGGTTGCTCAACTGTTGCTTGATATCGTTCAAGGCCACCGCCTGGGCCAGGTCGATCTTGCCTTTGAAGCGCTTTTGCAGGCCGTGCCAGAGCTTCAGCACCTCCAGGGTCAAGCGCGCCAGGCGTTCGGCGTGCTCGGTCCAACTGCCACGCTTACGTTCGGCCAAGGCCGCCAGGCCGGCACCGTCGCGCGGCAGGCTGGCTTCGCCGTCCAGCACGCAACTGTCGAGGCTGGCCAGCAGGATGTCCTCCACCAAGGCATCGATACGCCCCAGTTCGCGGTACATCAGGCCCAATTCGGTCAGGCCGGGCAACTTGCCGCGCAGGAATTTCGCCGGTTCAGCCAGTTGCTGCATCAGCAAGCGTTGCAACGCGCGGCGGTGCTGGAATTCAGCCTCCGCGGCCGTTGAGAAACGCCCCTCCTTGACCGCGCCGCCCTCCTCCACCAGCGCCGGGTACACCGTCATCGACAGCCCGGCGATCTTCTGCTGGGTCTTCTCGGCCACCGCCGCGAACGCCTTGGCTTGCACCGGTTGCTGGCTTTTCGCGGTCTGCGGCACGGCCAATGCGGCCTGGCTGGCTTCGGCAAAGCGCGCGGTCAGCTCAGCCAGGTCGCGGCCTTCGCCGAGGAACTTGCCCTGGCCGTCGACCACTTCCAGGTTCATCCTCAAGTGGCTGTCGACTTGCTGCGCGGCCTCGGCCCAGGCTTCATCACTGACCCGCGCGCCGGTCATGCGCAGCAGTTCGCGGCCCAATGCCTGGGGCAGCGAGCCCTGGCCAAATTCGATGCGTTGCAGCGCGGCCTTGACGAAATCCGGCACTGGCACGAAGTTCTTGCGCAGTGCCTTGGGCAGGTTACGCACCAGCGCGATGCACTTGGCTTCGATCACCCCCGGCACCAGCCATTCGAGACGCTCCGGCGGCAAGGCCGGCAGCAGCGGCGCAGGTACCCGCAGGGTCACGCCGTCGCGCGGATGGTTGGGCTCGAAGTGGTAACTCAGGGCCAGTTCCAGGTCGCCCAGGTGCAGGGTGTCGGGGTAATGTGCGGCAGTGACTTCGCTGGCTTCACGGGCCAGCACGTCTTCTTCGCGCATGATCAGCAATTGCGGGTCTTTCTGGCTGTTGACCTTGTACCAGCTGTCGAAGGTGGCGGTCTGGTGGATCTCCGCCGGCAAGCGCGCATCGTAGAAGGCGTAGAGGGTTTCTTCGTCCGCCAGGATGTCGCGACGGCGCGCCTTGGCTTCCAGTTCGTCGAGCTGCTCCAGCAGTTGCTGGTTGGCCGCCAGGCACTTGGCGCGGGACTGAATCTCGCCGCGCACCAGGCCCTCGCGGATAAACAGCTCGCGAGACACCACCGGGTCGATGGGCCCGTAATGCACCGGCCGCCGACCGACCACAATCAGCCCGAACAAGGTGATCTGCTCGAACGCCACGACTTGGCCGCGCTTCTTCTCCCAATGGGGCTCGAAGTGGTTTTTCTTGATCAGGTGCCCGGCCAATGGCTCGATCCAGTCGGCATCGATCTTGGCCACCATGCGCGCATACAACTTGGTGGTTTCCACCAGTTCGGCGGTCATCAACCATTGCGGGCGCTTCTTGCCGATGCCCGACGACGGATGAATCCAGAAGCGCCGCTGACGCGCGCCGAGGTAATCGCCGTCTTCGGTCTTCTGGCCGATCTGGCTGAGCAGGCCAGACAGCACCGCCTTGTGCAGTTTGGGGAAGTCCGCCGGTTCCTTATTGACCGTCAGTTGCATGTCACGACAGATCAAGCTCAACTGACGATGGGAGTCTCGCCATTCGCGCAAGCGCAAATAGTTGAGGAAGTTCTTGCGGCACCAGTTGCGCAGCGGGCTGGCGGTCAGTTCCTGGCGTTGTTCTTCAAAGCCGCGCCAGAGGTTGACCAACCCGGCGAAGTCCGAATCCGGGTCCTTCCATTGTGCGTGGGCCTGGTCGGCGGCCTGCTGGCGCTCCGGTGGGCGCTCGCGTGGGTCCTGGATCGACATGGCGCTGGCCACGATGAGTACTTCCTGCAAGCTGCCGAGCTTGGCGGCTTCCAGCAGCATGCGGCCCATGCGCGGGTCCACCGGCAGGCGCGCCAATTGGCGCCCCAGCGGCGTCAGCTGACTGTTGCGGTCGACGGCCGAGAGCTCCTGCAACAGGTTGAAACCGTCGCTGATCGCCTTGCCATCCGGCGGCTCGATAAACGGGAAGTCGGTGATTTCACCCAGGCGCAGGTGCAGCATCTGCAGGATCACGGCAGCCAGGTTGGTGCGCAGGATTTCCGGGTCGGTAAATTCCGGGCGCCCGATAAAGTCTTCTTCGCTGTACAAGCGAATGCAGATCCCCGGTTCAACCCGCCCGCAACGGCCTTTACGCTGGTTGGCGCTGGCCTGGGAAATCGCCTCGATCGGCAGGCGCTGCACCTTGGCGCGGTAGCTGTAGCGGCTGATGCGTGCGGTGCCGCTGTCGATCACATAGCGGATGCCCGGCACGGTCAGCGAGGTTTCGGCGACGTTGGTCGCCAGCACCACACGTCGTCCGGGATGGGACTGGAAGATACGCTGCTGTTCGGCCGGCGACAGGCGCGCGTACAGCGGCAGAATTTCAGTGTGCTTAAGCTGCGCCTTGCGCAGCATGTCGGCGGCGTCACGAATCTCGCGCTCGCCGGGCAAAAACACCAGCACATCGCCGGGGCTGCGCCGCTCGCTGCGCTCATAGGCGGCGATTTCATCGAGGGTGGCGAGGATGGCCTGGTCGACGGTCAAGTCATCTTCGACACGATTGCCCTCTTCGTCCTGTTCCAGGGTCAGTGGACGGTACCAAGTGTCCACCGGAAAGGTGCGGCCCGAAACCTCGACAATCGGCGCATCGTCGAAGTGCTTGGAGAAACGCTCCAGGTCGATGGTTGCCGAGGTGATGATCACCTTCAGGTCCGGACGACGCGGCAGCAGGGTCTTCAGGTAGCCGAGCAGGAAGTCGATGTTCAGGCTGCGTTCGTGGGCTTCGTCGACGATGATCGTGTCGTAGCGTTCGAGGTAGCGATCGTTCTGGGTTTCGGCCAGCAGGATGCCATCGGTCATCAGCTTGATCAGGGTGTTGGAGTCGCTTTGGTCTTCAAAGCGCACCTGATAGCCGACCAGCGCGCCCAGCGGCGTGGCCAACTCTTCGGCGACGCGACTGGCGACACTGCGCGCGGCAATCCGGCGCGGCTGGGTATGACCGATCAGGCCGTGTTGGCCGCGGCCGATTTCCAGGCAGATTTTCGGCAGTTGGGTGGTTTTACCCGAGCCAGTTTCGCCCGCAATGATCAGCACCTGATGCTTGAGCAATGCTTCCTTGATCTCATCGCGCTTGGCGGCAATCGGCAGGCTGTCGTCGTAGCGAATCACCGGCAGGCTGGCACGCCGCGCCGTGACCTGGGCACAGGACGCCTGCATGCGCGTGACCCACTGCGCCAGCTTCTCCTCATCGGGCTTCTTGCGCAGCTCGAGCAACTGCCGCCGCAAGCGGTGGCGGTCGGCGAGCATGGCGTGGTCGAGGTTTTTCAGCAGTTGGTCGATAGCAGGCGCTTGGTCAGTCATCAGGTGCGTTTGGGTCGTCTATTTATGCAGGGGGCGGATTGTCGCAGAAAACCGCCGCCGCGCGCGCCCCTCATTCGTTATCGCGGTCCTTGCGCCGGTAAGGGAACACATCGATGACCTTGCCGGCCCGAATCGCGTCTTGCAGGCTTTTCCAGTAGTCGGCGTTATACAGCTCGCCGTGCAGTTCATTGAACAGCTTGCGCTGGCCAGCGTCGGCAAACAGGAACGGCGGGAATTCTTCGGGGAACACATCCAGCGGGCCGATGGAGTACCAGGGCTCGGAGGCCATTTCATCCTCGGGGGTGCGGGGTGCGGGGATGTGGCGGAAATTCGCCTCGGTCAGGAAGCAGATTTCGTCATAGTCGTAGAACACCACACGGCCGTGGCGGGTGACGCCGAAGTTCTTCAGCAACATGTCACCGGGAAAGATATTCGCCGCCGCCAATTGCTTGATGGCCAGGCCGTAGTCTTCCAGGGCTTCGCGCACTTGAGCGTCGTTGGCGTTGTCGAGGTAGAGGTTGAGCGGGGTCATGCGCCGTTCGGTCCAGCAGTGGCGGATCAGCACGGTGTCGCCCTCCACTTCGACGGTGCCGGCGGCCACATCGAGCAATTCGGCCAGGCACTCGGGCTCGAACTTGCTCAAGGGGAAGCGAAAGTCGGCGAACTCCTGGGTATCGGCCATGCGCCCGACGCGGTCGACGCTTTTGACCAGGCGGTATTTCTCGATCACCGTGGCGCGGTTGACGTTTTTCGACGGCGAGAAGCGGTCCTTGATGATCTTGAACACGGTGTTGAAGCCCGGCAGCGTGAACACGCTCATGACCATGCCGCGCACGCCGGGGGCCATGATGAACTGGTCATCGGTGGTCGCCAGGTGGTTGATCAGCGCGCGGTAGAACTCCGACTTGCCGTGCTTGTAGAACCCGATGGAGGTGTACAGCTCGGCGATGTGCTTGCCCGGCAGGATGCGCTTGAGAAAGCCGATGAATTCCGCCGGTACCGGTACGTCGACCATGAAGTAAGAACGGGTGAACGAGAAGATGATCGACACATCGGCTTCATCGGTGATCAGCGCGTCGATCTGGATGCCGCGCCCTTCGCGGTGCAGCAGCGGGATGACCAGGGGCCACTGTTCTTCATGGGTGTAGATGCGTCCTACGAGGTAGGCGCCCTTGTTGCGGTAGAGCACCGAGGAAAACAGCTCGACCTTGAGCTCCGGGTCCTTGCAGACCCAATCCGGCAGGTTCTCGCGCAGTTGTGCTTCGAGGCGGCGCAGGTCGGCCGGCAAATCGGCATAGGGTTCGCTGAAGCGGTAGTCGGCGAAGATCTGCGCGAGCATATCGGTGATTTTGCCGGCCGGCGTGTAGATGCGGGTCTGCGCCGCTCGCGCCCGACGCAGGCTCGGCCGGGTCGTGTGGATGAACATGCAGCCGTCGCTGATCAGGTCATGGCTGAACAGGCCGCAGAAAATCGAGTTGTACCAAGTCTCGGACAGCTCATCGTCAAAGCGCAGGTCAATCAGGCCTATATAGGCGCTTTTCACCAGCGGCCAAACGTCGATATCCAGCAGCGTGGCCTCGTCGAAGGCAGCCCGCAGGCGCTCGGTCACTTCACTGACCTTCTCTTCATACAGGTTGATACGCGCCGCCGAGGCTGCCTGCCCCAGTTGCCACTGGGCTTTTTCGAAACGTTCGCGGGCGCCGTCGGTGATCTGGCGAAAGTGCTCGCGGTAATCGTCGAAGCCTTCAAGGATCATCCGCGCAATAGCGAGGGCGGGCGTGGATTGCGACATGCGGGAAACCTCGAACGGGCATCTGGAAGCCCTGAGCTTAGCCAGTGAAGAGTGACAGGAGAAGGATGATTTTTTCCGACGGGTTGTACAACTTCGCGCAGATCGTACATTTATTTTCAGTTTTTTTAATTCGACCATACGGTCAATAAACACCCCCTAAAGTCGCGTTTCGTACGTTAAACGTTTCATCTGAAAGCCTGTAACCACGTGGCCTGGCCGCAGCAGCCGAGGCAAACCCGCACGGCGACTGGTTTTCAGCATGTGTAAGCATTTCGATACAGCCTAAGGGAAACCCTGATTACCGCAGTGATGGCACTTTGATATATACCGCGCCCTCTCCCACCCTAACAAGGTCAGAAGACCGATCCGGGAACTGGTTTTAATCGCCCGAGGAGCACTGAGATGTCATTGAGGAACATGAGGATCGGGCTGCGCGCCAGTCTGAGTTTTGGGGTGTTGGCCAGCCTGCTGGTGATTGTCGGCCTGTTTGGTCTGGGTCAGATGGCCAAGCTGCGTGAAAGCGCCCTGGTGATCGAGGGGTCGTGGATGCCGAGCATCGAGAATATCCATGACAGCGCAGCCTACGTGGCCAGCATCCGTCTGGAAGCGTTGCGCCTGGTAACCACCGACGAGTCGCGCGTGCGTGACAACAGCAAAGGCCTGATCAGCCGCCAGCGTACGGAATTGCAAACCCTGCTGGACCATCACGAAACCCTGCTCAGCAGCGACCAGGAGCGCGAACTGCTCAAGCAGGTCAAAGCCAACGTGAACACTTACCTCACCATCGTCGAGCAGATGATCGCCCTGGTGGATAAGGACCAGCAGCAGGACGCTATCGACCTGCTCAACAACCGCCTGGCGCCACAGGGTGGAATCCTCACCAAGAGCCTGGAGGACATGATCACCTTCAACCAGAACGGCGTGGAAGCCGCAACCGATGCAGCGGCACAGGTGTATACGCGCGCGCAGTGGATTGTCGGCCTGATCATCACCGTTGCGCTGGTCGCCACCCTGCTGCTGGCCTGGCTGTTGACCCGCAGCATCACCGCGCCACTGGGCCAGGCCCTGAGCGTTGCGCGCAGCATTGCCGCCGGAGACTTGAGCCAGCCCGTCGTGGTGCAGGGCCATGACGAACCGGCACAACTGCTGACAGCACTGGCAACCATGCAGACGCAACTGCAAACCACCATCCGTGGCATCAGCGAATCGGCGCAGCAACTGGCATCGGCGGCTGAAGAAATGAGTTCGGTGATGGAACAGAGCACACGTGGCCTGCAAGCGCAGAACGACGAGATCGAACAGGCCGCGACCGCCGTGACCGAGATGAGCGCGGCGGTGGATGAAGTGGCGGGCAATGCGGTATCCAGCGCCGAAGCGTCCCAGGCGTCCGACGAAGACAGCAAGCACGGCCACTACCAGATCAGCGAAACCATCAGCTCGATCCAGAACCTGGTGGACGAAGTGCTCGGCGCTTCGAACAAAGCCGAGGGCCTGGCGATGCAGGCCCAGGACATCAGCAAGGTGCTGGAAGTGATCCGCGGCATTGCCGGGCAAACCAACCTGCTGGCGCTCAACGCCGCCATTGAAGCCGCCCGCGCGGGTGAGGCCGGGCGTGGCTTTGCGGTGGTCGCCGATGAAGTGCGCTCACTGGCCCAGCGTACCCAGGATTCCACCGAAGAAATCGAGCAGATGATCGCCGGCATTCAGCAAGGCACCCAGGACACCGTCAGTGCCTTGAACAGCAGCGCCGAGCACGCCGGCCAAACCTTGCAACGGGCCAACAACGCCGGCAACGCCCTGGAAAAAATCACCGCTGCCATCTCGCAGATCAGCCAGCGCAACCTGGTGATCGCCAGCGCCGCCGAGCAACAAGCGTTGGTGGCCCGCGAAGTGGACCGCAGCCTGGTGAATATCCGGGACCTGTCGACCCAGACCGCCGCTGGCGCCACCCAGACCTCGGCCGCCAGCCAGGAACTGTCGCGCCTGGCGGTGGACCTGAATGGGTTGGTGACGCGGTTTGTTCTGTAATCCATAGAAAGGTCATGTAACACTCGCCGGCTTATTGAGGTAGGAGCGTTACGTGAGACCTGTCGACACCTTGTACTTGCTGGGGCTCGCCGCCATCTGGGGCGCGAGTTTCCTGTTCATGCGCATCATCGCGCCAGAGATTGGCACGGTGCCGACCGCGTTTTTCCGCGTGTCGATTGCCGCCGCAGGGTTGTTGGTGATCCTGGCGATGATGCGCGTGCGCTGGGACTTCCAGGGCAAGTTCAAGACCGTCCTGCTGCTGGGGGTGATCAACTCCGGGATTCCCGCGACGATGTATTCGGTGGCCGCCCAGGTGCTGCCAGCGGGTTACTCGGCGATCTTCAATGCCACCACCCCGTTGATGGGGGTATTGATCGGCGGGCTGTTCTTCAGCGAGCGGCTGACCCCGTCGAAAATCGCCGGGGTGTGCCTGGGGCTTTTCGGTGTAGGCGTGCTGACCCGCGCGGGCCCGGTGGCGTTTGACCTGGAATTATTGATGGGCGCGCTGGCCTGTTTGCTGGCGACTACGTGTTATGGCTTTGCCGGGTTCCTGGCGCGCCGCTGGCTGGACCAGCGGGGAGGATTGGACAGTCGTCTTTCCGCCCTGGGCAGCATGCTCGGCGCCACGTTGTTCCTGCTGCCGTTGTTTATCTACAGCGCCATCAGCCATCCGCCCGCGAGTTGGGGTGGGTGGCAGGTGTGGTTGTCGCTGCTGGGCCTGGGGCTGGTGTGTACGGCGTTTGCCTATGTGTTGTACTTCCGCTTGCTCACTGCGATTGGCCCCGTGAGATCGATGACCACCACTTTCCTGATCCCGCCGTTCGGCGTGCTGTGGGGCGCGTTGCTGCTCGACGAGCCGTTATCAATGGCGCATCTGTATGGCGGGGTGTTGATTGCGGGGGCGTTGTGGTTGGTGTTGCGGCCACGCAGGTCGTAGGCGCCGGCGAACCGGCACCTACGGGGTAGACATCAGCCTTTACGGAACACAAACACCAACCCAACGATGATCAACCCCATCCCCAGCAGGCTCAACAACGCCAGCCGATTGCCGAAGATCAGGTAATCCATCACCGCCGTCACCGCCGGCACCAGGTAGAACAGGCTGGTGACGTTGACCAGGTTGCCCCGCGCGATCAGGCGGTACAGCAGCAACGTCGCCAGCACCGACACCACCAGCCCCATCCACAATACCGGCAGGTAAAAGCCGGCATTCTGTTCGAAGTGGAACGGCTGGAACGGCACGAATACCGCGCACAACAGCAGCCCGGCCAGGTACTGCAGCGGCAGCGTGCCCAAAGGGTTGTCGGTAATGCGTTTTTGCATGATTGAGCCGAAGGTCATGCTCGCCAGGGCCAGCAGGCCGAAGAGCATCCCGGCCAGGGACATCCCCGCCAGCCCGATACCCTGGTACACCACCATGATCAACCCCGCCAACCCGAGGCCAAGGCCGAACAGGCGGCGCCCGGAACGCTGGCGCTCCGTCAGCGCCACGGTCAGGATCGGCTGCACGCCCATGAGGGTCGCCATCACGCCGGGGGTGACGTTGAGGTCCAGGGCCAGCAGATAGAAAATCTGGTAGGCCCCCAACAACACCAGGCCGGTCGCCGCTGCATACCACAGCGGTTTGCCGGGGCGCGGCAGTTGCAGCTTGAGCATCGGTACGAGGATCACCAGACCGAGCAGGGCGATGGCAAAACGGATCAATAAGAAGGCGAAGGGCGACGCATGGGCCAGGCCCAGCTTGGAGAAGATCGCCCCGCTGCTCCACAGCAGGACAAACAGGCTCGTCGAGGCCGCCGCGGCCACGGATTGTTTCGAAAGAACAGACATGGTTACCACCTGTAATCAGGCAAAAAAAGCCGACTCAGCAAAAGCTGAAGTTCTGGAGTTTTTTCAGGCGTGCAGACGGGGACAGCGAGTCGCTGATCAGCCCGAAATGCCAACACCCGGCGGTGATACGACTGCGTACACCGGCGTGCGACTGACAGGTGGGGGGTAGTGACTGATCTGCGCAGGCTGCTTGTTCCCGCACGGTACGACCACAGCGTTGACCGCTGAGTCGACTACCGCTATGCGCTGGAGAGCTGGCATGGGCTGATCTTGTGTGGAGGGATGAAGAAGGCCTGACTATAACCAGCCGTTGATACGTTTTGCAATCACTTCACCAACGCCCTTGCGTGGCACAGTTTTCATGTGGCCCACAGGGGACGATCGCTATAATGCCGTCCAGTTTTTTCCAAGGACTCCCCATGCTCGCATTGCCCTGGCTGTACCTGGCGCTTCTTTCCATCGGCTATGTGCTGGCCTTGGCCTACGGGCAACTGGGCGTGCTGGCGCTGGTGTCCGTCGCCCTGCTGCTGATTGCCGGTTATGCCGTGCGCCAGCAGCGCACGCCTTGGGCGCGCTACATCGGCCATGGTTTGTTCATTGTGCTGGCCCTGAGCCTGGCGATGCACTGGCTACCGGGCTTCTACAACGGGCGCGCTATCGAGCCACAACGCTTTACCCCCGACGCGGTGCCCTTCTCGATGTACCTGAACCAGGACAAACCGCTGATCGGCTTCTGGCTGTTACTGGCCTGCCCGTGGGTGGTGGCGCGACGCTCCTTGCGCCTGTCGATCTGCGTCACGGCCCTGGCCTTGGCCCTGACCGCAATTGCCGCCCTCGGCGGCGCAGCCTTGCTGGGCGTCATCAGTTGGGCGCCGAAATGGCCGGTGCAGGCGTGGTTGTGGGTATTGAATAACCTGTTGTTGGTGACCTTGGTGGAAGAGGCGTTGTTTCGCGGCTACATTCAGGGCGGCCTGCAACAGCGCTTCAAGCACCTGCCCTACGGCGAGAACCTGGCACTGCTGCTGGCCTCGCTGCTGTTCGGGCTGGTGCACCTGGGCGCGGGCTGGCAATGGGTGTTGCTGGCAAGCATTGCCGGCGTGGGTTACGGCCTGGCTTATCGCTTTGGTGGGCTGGGTGCGGCGATTGCCACGCACTTTGGGCTGAACCTGCTTCACTTCGGGTTGTTTACTTATCCGATGCTGGCTGGCTGATGTCTACCGGAGGCAAGGCGTTCCTGCGGATTGTTGCAAAAATAAGTTAAATAAGCGCCCGCTCCTGCCGATACTCCCTGAAAGCCTTGCGGATTGAACAATCATGCGTAATAACCAACCCGTTACCCAGCGCGAACGTACCTTCCCCGCTCAGCAACGGTTGATCTCCACCACAGATGCCAAGGGCGTGATCACCTACTGCAACGACGCTTTCGTCGAAATCAGTGGGTTCTCCCGCGATGAACTGGTGCGTGCCCCGCACAACCTGGTTCGTCACCCGGACGTTCCGGCGGCCGTATTCGGGCATATGTGGTCAACGCTCAAACAAGGCTTGCCATGGATGGGCATTGTCAAGAATCGCTGCAAGACCGGTGATCACTACTGGGTTAACGCCTATGTGACGCCGGTTTTCGACGGCAACCAGGTGGTCGGCTACGAGTCGGTGCGCATCAAGCCCACCGCCGAGCAGATCCGCCGGGCCGAAGCGCTCTATCAACGCATCAACCAGGGCAAGTCTGCCGTTCCCCAGCGGGACAAATGGCTGCCGGTGTTGCAGGACTGGCTGCCGTTTATCCTGATCAGCCAGTTGAGCTTCATGATCGGTGCGTCGCTGAATTCCCACTGGGGCTTTGCCCTGGCGGCGGGGCTGTCGGTGCCCTTGGGCCTGCTGGGCCTGAGTTGGCAACAGCGTGGCCTCAAGCGCCTGCTGCGCCTGGCCGAGCAGACCACCTCAGACCCGCTGATCGCGCAGATGTACACCGACAGCCGTGGCGCCCAGGCGCGACTGGAAATGTCGATCCTCAGCCAGGAAGCCCGCCTGAAAACCTGCCTCACGCGGCTGCAGGACACGGCTGAACACCTCAACGACCAGGCGGCGCAGTCCAACACACTGGCGCATAACAGCTCCAGCGGCCTGGAACGCCAGCGCGTGGAAACCGAACAGGTGGCCACCGCGGTCAACCAGATGGCGGCGACCACCCAGGAAGTTGCCAGCCATGTGCAGCGCACGGCGGATGCGACCCAGGAAGCCAATCGCCTGACCGGTCGTGGCCGCGATATCGCCGGGGAAACCCGCGAGGCCATTCAGCGTCTGTCGCTGGCCGTGGGCGAAACCGGGGTGACCGTTACCCAACTGGCCAAGGACAGCGATGAAATCGGCGGTGTCGTCGATGTGATCAAAGGCATCGCCGATCAGACCAACTTGCTGGCGCTGAACGCGGCAATCGAAGCCGCGCGTGCCGGGGAGATGGGCCGTGGCTTCGCAGTCGTGGCCGACGAGGTCCGTCAACTGGCCCAGCGCACCGCCGAGTCGACCGGGCAGATCCATGCCTTGATCGCCAAGCTGCAACAAACCGCTGCCGCCGCCGTGCAAACCATGGACGCCGGGCATCGCCAGGCCGAAGAAGGGGTGGCGCGGGTGATGGAAGCGGATCAGGCGTTGGTCGGCATCAGCGAAGCAGTGGCCAACATCACCGACATGACCACCCAGATTGCGGCCGCCACCGAAGAGCAAAGCTCGGTAGCCGAAGAGATCAGCCGCAACATCAGCACCATTGCGCTGTTGGCGGACCAGACTTCGGAACAGGCGTTGAACTCGGCGCAGTTGAGTGAGGAATTGACGCATACCGCCAATACCCAGTACTCGCTGGTCGAGCGGTTTAACCGCTAGACCGCTATCGGGGGCAAGCCCCCTCCCACATTTACCGCGTACACCCCTTGGAACGCAGTCGAGTGTGGGAGGGGGCTTGCCCCCGATAGGGCCCTAGAGGGCTCCGAGAAACCGGGCAACCTGCACCGCCGCAGCCTCCAGATGCTGCTCATGACTGAACCCCGAGGCCTTCAACGGCTTCAAGTCATGGTCCCCCGCCACCAGCCACATTACCTCGATGCTCGGCGACAAATCATAGCCTTCTACCGCCACTCGATTACCCAAGGCATCGCGCTCGCCCTGCACGATCAACGTCGGCGTCTGCAGCCCGGCCAGATGCTCGACCCGGGGCTTCTCCGGCTTGCCCACCGCATAGAACGGATACCCCAGGCATACCAACCCATCGACGCCCAGTTCATCGGCCACCAGACTGGCCATGCGCCCGCCCATGGACTTGCCACCGATGGCCAGTGTTCCAGCGACATGGCGTCGCACCTCGGCATGCACCTCACGCCATGCCTGCAACAGTTTGGCGGCCGGGTTCGGCGGGCGTTTGCCGCCCTCTACGCGCCGCTGGGCCATATAGGGAAACTCGAAGCGCAACACGTTCACCCCATGCAGGGCAAGGCGTGCAGCCATGTCGGTCATGAACGTCGAGTCCATCGGTGCGCCGGCGCCGTGGGCCAGAATCAGGGTGACAGGCTCACGCCGATCTCCCTCTGCCGCGGCGTCCCACAACCAGCCGTGTTCCCGCACACACTGCGCCCATTGATCCCCGTCAATACTGGCCTTGTGCTCTTTGCTCATGCTTGCCTCGCTATTCAGTCTGCCTATAACTCCAGCCCAAGTGCCGCATTCGCTTGGGTTGAACCGTGGATGGGGAACCATGAACACTACATTAAGTACCGCCTATAACTACAAGGTGGTCCGCCAATTCGCCATTATGACGGTGGCGTGGGGCATCGTCGGCATGGGGCTCGGGGTTTTTCTCGCCGCCCAATTGGTATGGCCTGCGCTCAACTTCGACTTACCCTGGACCAGCTTCGGCCGCTTGCGCCCGTTGCACACCAACGCGGTGATCTTTGCCTTCGGTGGCTGCGCGTTGTTCGCCAGTTCCTTCTACTCCGTGCAGCGCACCTGCCAGACCCAGCTGTTCGCGCCGAAAATCGCCGCGTTCTGCTTCTGGGGCTGGCAACTGGTGATCCTGCTCGCCGCGATCTCCTTGCCGCTGGGCTACACCAGCTCCAAGGAATACGCTGAGCTGGAATGGCCGATCGACATCCTGATCACCATTGTCTGGGTGGCCTACGCCATTGTGTTCTTCGGCACCGTGGCCAAGCGCAACACCAAGCACATCTACGTCGGCAACTGGTTCTTCGGTGCGTTCATCATCACCGTCGCGATCCTGCATATCGTCAACAACCTGGAAATCCCGGTCAGCCTGACCAAGTCCTACTCGCTGTACGGCGGTGCGACGGATGCCATGGTGCAGTGGTGGTATGGGCATAACGCGGTAGGCTTCTTCCTGACCGCTGGCTTCCTGGGAATGATGTATTACTTCGTACCCAAGCAAGCCGAGCGTCCGGTGTATTCCTATCGCCTGTCGATCGTGCACTTCTGGGCACTGATCACCCTGTACATCTGGGCCGGTCCTCACCACCTGCACTACACCGCGCTGCCGGACTGGGCACAGTCGTTGGGCATGGTGATGTCGCTGGTCCTGCTGGCGCCAAGCTGGGGCGGCATGATCAACGGCATGATGACCCTGTCGGGCGCCTGGCATAAGCTGCGCAGCGACCCGATCCTGCGCTTCCTCGTGGTTTCGCTGGCGTTCTACGGCATGTCGACCTTCGAAGGTCCGATGATGGCGATCAAGACCGTCAACGCCCTCTCCCACTACACCGACTGGACCATTGGCCACGTACACGCCGGCGCCCTCGGCTGGGTAGCGATGATCTCCATCGGCGCGCTGTACCACATGATTCCGAAAATCTTCGGTCGCGAGCAGATGTACAGCCTCGGCCTGATCAACGCGCACTTCTGGCTGGCCACCATCGGCACCGTGCTCTACATCGCCTCGATGTGGGTCAACGGCATCGCCCAGGGCCTGATGTGGCGTGCGGTCAACGAAGACGGCACCTTGACCTACTCCTTCGTCGAAACCCTGGTGGCCAGCCACCCAGGCTTCATCGTGCGGTTGGTCGGCGGCGCCATCTTCCTCAGCGGCATGTTCCTGATGGCTTACAACACTTGGCGCACCGTGCGTTCGGCACAACCTGCCGAAGTCGCCGCTGCGGCGCAGATGGCCTGAGGAGTCGATGATGAAACACGAAACGATTGAAAAGAACGTCGGCCTGCTGATGCTGCTCATGGTACTGGCCGTGAGTATCGGCGGCCTGACCCAGATCGTCCCGCTGTTCTTCCAGGACGTCACCAACAAACCGGTGGAAGGCATGAAGCCCTATACCGCGCTGCAACTGGAAGGTCGCGACATCTACATCCGCGAAGGCTGCGTACAGTGCCACTCGCAAATGATCCGCCCATTCCGCGCCGAGACCGAACGCTACGGCCACTACTCGGTCGCCGGTGAAAGTGTGTGGGACCACCCGTTCCTGTGGGGCTCCAAGCGCACCGGGCCGGACCTGGCCCGCGTCGGCGCGCGCTACTCGGACGACTGGCACCGCGCGCATTTGTACAACCCGCGCAACGTCGTGCCCGAGTCGAAAATGCCGGCCTACCCATGGCTGGTGACCGCCGCTGTCGACAGCAGCCACACCGAGACCAAGTTGAAAGTGATGCGCACCCTCGGCGTGCCCTACACCGACGACGACATCAGTGGCGCCGTGGCCAGCCTCAAGGGCAAGACCGAGATGGATGCACTGGTTTCGTACCTGCAAGTGCTCGGCACTGCCATCAAGAGCAAGAGGTGAGCCATGGGATTTGAATTCGATGCGGGCACCATCCGCGGCCTCGGCACGCTGGTCGTCGCTATCGCGTTTATCGGCTTGTCGCTGTGGGTGTTCAACAACCGGCGCAATGAGGAATTCGAGCAGGCGCGCCTGCTGCCGTTTGCCGACGAACCCTCTCCATCCGACGCTCAAGAAGAGCCTGTAACAAGGAGCAACCGGCCATGACTACCTTTTGGAGTACATGGATCTGCGTACTGACCCTCGGCAGCCTGATCGGCCTGACCTGGCTGTTGTTCGGCACCCGCAAGGGCGAGACCAAGGGCAGTGTCGACCAGACCATGGGCCACGCCTTCGACGGCATTGAGGAATACGACAACCCGCTGCCCCAGTGGTGGTTCATGCTGTTCGCCGGCACCTTGGTGTTTGCCGTCGGCTACCTGATCCTCTACCCGGGCCTGGGCAACTGGAAAGGCGTGCTGCCAGGCTATGAAGGCGGCTGGACATCGGCCAAGGAGTGGGACAAGGAAATGGCTAAGGCCGACACCAAGTTCGGGCCGATCTTCGCCAAATTCTCGGCCATGCCGGTGGAAGCCGTCGCAAAAGATCCACAAGCGCTGAAAATGGGCGGACGCCTGTTCGCGTCCAACTGCGCGGTGTGCCACGGCTCGGATGCCAAGGGCGCGTTTGGCTTCCCGAACCTGGCGGACAACATCTGGCGCTGGGGCGGTTCGGCCGAAGCAATCAAGACCACCATCATGAACGGTCGCCATGCGGCGATGCCGGCCTGGGGTGACATGCTGGGTGACGAGGGGGTGAAAAACGTCGCCGCCTATGTACGCCATGAACTGGCCAAGCTGCCCCTGCCGGCCGACAGCGCTGCAGACCTGGCCGCCGGCCAAGCCACGTTCAGCACCACCTGTGTTGCCTGCCACGGTCCGCAAGGCCAGGGCATGGAAGCCATGGGCGCGCCCAACCTGACCCTGCCAAGTGGCTATATCTACGGCACCAGCCTGGCGCAGTTGCAGCAAACTATTCGCCACGGCCGCCAAGGCCAGATGCCGGCCCAGGAAGTGCTGCAAGGTAATGACAAGGTGCACCTGCTCGCCGCCTACGTTTACAGCCTGTCCCATAACGCTGATGGCGCCAAGCCAGAAAGCCAAGCTCAATAACCGTTAACTGCCGCCCCGCCCTGGGGCGGCAGCCCTACCCCGTTACGCGACCAAGTGTCGCACCCTTCCAAAGCACAACTTTCCCCTCCTGCCATTCGGGTCTACGCTTGTCCCCACAGTGGATCGGTATTGACCGGTCGACGGCTGACTTGCACTCGTTGGGTTGAACATTTCTACAGGGCGACAGGCGCAAAGGCTGGCAGCGACCGGCTGTCGTGCCACTGACCACTCGTCAGCCGGGCAGCGTGTTCATACACACCCAGTAACAAGTCTCCACGACCTGAGAAAATTCCTGTCCATTTGATCAGCTTTCCATTTCGGATTTTGTCCTTACATCAAACATGGAAAGGGCGCAGAATCTGGCGTGGAACGCATTGACACAGGTCACCCTTGCGTTGCAATGGCACCTCGGTTTCTCCATACTTGCGACCGATTTTTACCTATAAAAAAACCTAAACCGTGGAACCTTAGAATGAGCACAGCAATCAGTCCGACTGCTTATAACTATAAGGTAGTCCGCCAGTTCGCCATCATGACGGTGGTCTGGGGGATCCTTGGCATGGGGCTCGGGGTGTTCATCGCCTCGCAACTGGTCTGGCCGGAATTGAACTTCGGCTTGCCCTGGACGACCTTTGGCCGCCTGCGCCCGCTGCACACCAACCTGGTGATTTTCGCCTTCGGCGGATGTGCCCTGTTTGCCACCTCCTACTATGTCGTGCAGCGAACCTGCCAGACGCGACTGATTTCCGATGGCCTCGCCGCGTTCACCTTCTGGGGATGGCAAGCGGTGATCGTCGGGGCCGGCATCACGTTGCCGCTGGGCTACACCACCACCAAGGAATACGCCGAGCTGGAATGGCCCATCGCCATTTTGCTCGCGATCGTGTGGGTGACCTACGCGGTGGTGTTCTTCGGCACCATCACCAAGCGCAAGACCAAGCACATCTATGTGGGTAACTGGTTCTACGGTGCCTTCATCCTGGTGACGGCGATGCTGCACATCGTCAACCACGCGTCGCTGCCGGTCAGCCTGTTCAAGTCCTACTCGGCCTACGCCGGGGCGACGGATGCGATGATCCAGTGGTGGTACGGCCACAACGCTGTGGGTTTCTTCCTCACCACCGGTTTCCTGGGGATGATGTACTACTTCGTGCCGAAACAGGCCGAACGTCCTATTTACTCGTATCGCCTGTCCATCGTGCACTTCTGGGCGCTGATCACCCTGTACATCTGGGCCGGCCCGCACCACTTGCACTACACCGCGTTGCCGGATTGGGCGCAGTCCCTGGGCATGGCGATGTCGATCATCCTGCTGGCACCGAGCTGGGGCGGCATGATCAACGGCATGATGACCCTGTCGGGCGCCTGGCATAAGCTGCGCACCGACCCGATCCTGCGCTTCCTGGTGGTTTCGCTGGCGTTCTACGGCATGTCGACCTTCGAAGGGCCGATGATGGCCATCAAGACCGTCAACTCGCTCTCCCACTACACCGACTGGACCATCGGCCACGTACACGCCGGCGCCCTGGGTTGGGTGGCGATGATCTCCATCGGCGCGCTGTACCACATGATCCCGAAAATCTTCGGCCGTGCGCAGATGCACAGCGTCGGGCTGATCAACACGCACTTCTGGCTGGCCACCATCGGCACCGTGCTCTACATCGCCTCGATGTGGGTCAACGGCATCACCCAGGGCCTGATGTGGCGTGCGATCAACGATGACGGCACCCTCACCTACTCCTTCGTCGAAGCGCTGCAAGCCAGCCACCCCGGCTACATCGTCCGTGCCCTGGGCGGCGCGTTCTTTGCCACCGGCATGCTGTTCATGGCCTACAACGTCTGGCGCACCGTGCGTGCTTCCGACCCTGCAGAAGCCGAAGCCGCCGCCAAGATCGTCGTTGTGGGAGCCCACTGATGAAGCATGAAGTAGTCGAGAAGAATATCGGCCTGCTGGCCTTCTTCATGGTCATCGCCGTGAGTATCGGCGGCCTGACCCAGATCGTTCCGCTGTTTTTCCAGGACGTGACCAACAAGCCGGTCGAAGGCATGAAGCCCCGCACCGCCCTTGAACTGGAAGGCCGCGACGTCTACATCGCCAACGGTTGTGTCGGCTGCCACTCGCAGATGATCCGACCGTTCCGCGCCGAAACCGAACGCTACGGCCACTACTCGGTCGCCGGTGAAAGTGTCTGGGACCACCCGTTCCTGTGGGGTTCCAAGCGTACCGGCCCGGACCTGGCCCGTGTCGGCGGGCGTTACTCCGACGACTGGCAGCGTGCGCACTTGTACAACCCGCGCAACGTGGTGCCTGAGTCGAAAATGCCGGCGTACCCGTTCCTCGTGGAAAACAAGCTCGACGGCAAGGACACCGCGAAGAAGATGGAAGTCTTGCGCACCCTGGGCGTGCCCTACACCGACGAAGACATCGCCGGTGCAGCCGCAGCCGTGAAGGGCAAGACCGAAATGGACGCATTGGTGGCCTACCTGCAAGGCCTTGGCACCATCATCAAAAGCAAACGGTGATTCTTCATGGATATCGGGATGATTCGTGGCCTGGGCACCGTGGTGGTGATGGTGGCCTTTATCGGCCTGGCGTTGTGGGTGTTCAGCCCGCGGCGCAAGTCGGAGTTTGACGACGCGACCATGCTGCCTTTTGCGGATGATCCCGAAGCCATCAAGCACGTCGAGCAAGCTTCTAGGAGTAACAAAGAATGACTACGTTCTGGAGTCTGTACGTCACAGTCCTCAGTCTGGGTACCATCTTCGCCCTGACCTGGCTGCTGCTGTCGACCCGCAAGGGCCAGCGCGCCGAGCAAACGGACGAAACCGTCGGCCACTCGTTCGACGGCATCGAGGAGTACGACAACCCGCTGCCGAAGTGGTGGTTCATGCTGTTCGTCGGCACCATCGTCTTCGCCCTTGGCTACCTGGTGCTGTACCCCGGCCTGGGCAATTGGAAAGGCCTGCTGCCGGGCTACAACTACCTCGACAACGACAAGCAAACCCCGTTCGCCAACGGCCAGACCGGCTGGACCGGCGTGCATGAATGGGAAAAGGAAATGGCCAAGTCGGACGCCAAGTTCGGGCCGATCTTTGCCAAATTCGCCTCGATGCCGATTGAAGAAGTGGCCAAGGACCCGCAAGCCTTGAAGATGGGCGGCCGCCTGTTCGCCTCCAACTGCTCGGTGTGCCACGGTTCCGACGCCAAGGGCGCCTACGGTTTCCCCAACCTGACCGACGCCGATTGGCGCTGGGGTGGCGAACCGGCGACCATCAAGGAAACCATCATGAAAGGTCGCCATGCCGTCATGCCGGCCTGGCTGGATATCCTCAAGGAACAAGGCGTCAGCGATGTGGCCGCGTTCGTCATCACCAACCTCGACGGCCGCAAGCTGCCGGAAGGCGTGAAAGCCGACGCGGCCAACGGCGAGAAACTCTTCGCCGCCAACTGCGTGGCCTGCCACGGCCCGGCCGGTAAAGGCACCCCAGCCATGGGCGCACCCGACCTGACCCACCCGGGTGCATTCATCTACGGTTCGAGCTTCGCCCAACTGCAGCAGACCATCCGTTGGGGCCGTCAGGGCCAGATGCCTGCGCAGGAGCAACTGCAGGGCAACGACAAGGTGCACTTGCTCGCGGCGTATGTTTACAGCTTGTCCCATGGGGATAAAAAGGCTGAAGGGCAGTAAGACCGGCCGCTATTTAGAAACACAGAAAAACCAATGTGGGAGGGGGCTTGCCCCCGATAGCGGTGGATCAGTCAGACCTTTATTGACTGACACTCCGCTATCGGGGGCAAGTCGAATCGTCGCACCGCCCCTCCCACATTGGATCGTCGGTGTTTTGAAGGCTGGCCCCGCAAAAACCGTCCATACTTCCCAAGTCAATTGATCCAGGTCACGTACACCATCAATTGATTTCCCCCAACGCGACCAAAGGTCGCACCCTTGGAGTACCATCGGGGGCGTATCATTACGCCACTGCAACACCCTTCATTTGACCCCGGTTGGCACGTACTGGCCGAGGCAAATCTCCACCGCCGTGGGATGCAATGATGAGCAACCAAATACCGGTACATGACGTTACCCCGCCTGCCAAAAACTCGAATCAACCTGTCGATCTCTACGCATCGCGAGAGAAAATCTACACCCGTGCCTTCACCGGCCTGTTTCGCAACTTGCGTATGCTCGGTGGCGCCGGTTTGTTCCTCCTCTACTTCGGCACCGTGTGGCTGAATTGGGGGGGTCACCAGGCCGTGTGGTGGAACCTTCCGGAGCGTAAATTCTTCATTTTTGGTGCGACCTTCTGGCCCCAGGATTTCATCCTGCTCTCGGGCATTCTCATCGTTGCGGCGTTCGGCCTGTTCTTTATCACCGTGTACGCCGGGCGCATATGGTGCGGGTATACCTGCCCGCAAAGCGTGTGGACGTGGATCTTCATGTGGTGCGAAAAGGTCACCGAAGGCGACCGTAACCAGCGCATCAAGCTGGACAAGGCGCCGATGGGGGCCAACAAGTTTCTGCGCAAATTCAGCAAGCACACCCTGTGGCTGCTGATCGGCTTTGTCACCGGCATGACCTTCGTCGGTTACTTCTCGCCGATTCGCGAACTGGTGTTCGATTTCTTCACCGGCCAGGCCGATGGCTGGTCGTATTTCTGGGTGGGTTTCTTCACCCTCGCCACCTATGGCAACGCCGGCTGGCTGCGCGAACAGGTGTGCATCTATATGTGCCCGTACGCGCGGTTCCAGAGCGTGATGTTCGACAAAGACACCCTGATCGTCTCCTACGACCCACGCCGTGGCGAAGTGCGTGGCCCGCGTAAAAAGGGTGCCGACTACAAGGCCCAGGGCCTGGGCGATTGCATCGACTGCACGATGTGCGTGCAAGTCTGCCCCACCGGTATCGACATCCGCGATGGCCTGCAAATCGAATGCATCGGCTGTGCTGCGTGCATCGACGCCTGCGACAACATCATGGACAAGATGGACTACCCGCGCGGCCTGATCAGCTACACCACCGAGCACAACCTGTCCGGGCAGAAGACCCACAAACTGCGCCCGCGCCTGATCGGCTATGCGCTGGTGCTGCTGGCGATGATGAGCCTGTTGGCCACGGCATTCTTCATGCGTTCGCTGGTAGGTTTCGACGTCAGCAAGGACCGTGTGCTCTACCGCGAAAACGCCGAAGGCCGGATCGAAAACGTCTACAGCCTGAAGATCATGAACAAGGACCAGCGCGACCACACCTACGTGCTCGACGCCGCCGGCCTGCCGGACCTCAAGCTGCAAGGCCGACGCGAAATCAAGGTGGCCGCCGGCGATATCGTCAGCATGCCGGTCGAACTGTCGAGCGCACCGGAGCAGTTACCGTCGAGCACCAATGAGGTGACCTTCATCCTCAAGGATGCCGATGACGCCAACGTGCATATTGAAGCCAAGAGCCGGTTCATCGGCCCTCAGGTTCGTTAACCACACTACTTCGTTAACCAGAGAGCAGAACAATGCCCGCAGCTACTGCCACAAGCCCTTGGTACAAGCACCTCTGGCCCTGGATCATCATTGGGATCCTGGCCTGCTCGGTGACCTTGACCTTGTCCATGGTGACCATCGCAGTCAAGAACCCGGACAACCTGGTCAACGACAACTACTACGAGGCCGGCAAAGGCATCAACCGCTCCCTGGACCGCGAACTGCTGGCCCAGACCCTGCAACTGCGCGCCAAGGTGCACCTGGACGAACTGACCGGCGAAGTCGAGGTATATCTGACCGGTAACAGCGGCCCGGCGACCCTGGAACTGAACCTGATCTCCCCGACCCAGCCGGAGAAGGATCGCAAGATCAACCTGACCCGCAGCGCCAGCGAACCCGGACGCTATATCGGCCAGGTCACCGACAAGGTCGAAGGCCGCCGTTTCGTGGAACTGCTCGGTGTGGAAGGTGACCGGACCTGGCGCCTGTTCGAAGAAGAACAGGTCAGCCACGACAAGGACTTGCTGTTGGGTGATGAGCCGTTGCAAGGTGCTGAAGACCTGAAGAAGTAAACGCCTGCGCTTCGCGCATCGCGAGCAAGCCCGCTCACACCTCAGGAACGAGCGCCCCTGTGGGCGCGGGCCTGCCCGCGATGAGGCCCTCCCTGCCACCCAAGATCTCACGCCATGACCAGCCCCACTCCCTGCTACCACTGCGCCCTGCCCGTGCCACCCGGCAGCCGGTTCACCGCCGAGATCCTCGGCGAGCGCCGCGAGCTGTGCTGCCCGGGTTGCCAGGCGGTGGCCGAGGCAATCGTGGCCGGCGGGCTGGAAAGCTATTACCAGCACCGCAGCGAAGCCTCGGCCAACCCCGAGGCCCTGCCGGTGCAACTGGTGGACGAACTGGCACTGTACGACCGCGCCGACGTGCAAAAACCCTTCGTACGCCACGAAGGCGACCTTGCCGAAGCCACCCTGTTGATGGAAGGCATCAGTTGCGCCGCGTGTGGCTGGCTGATCGAAAAACACCTGCGCAGCCTGCCCGCCGTGGCCGAGGCGCGTCTCAACCTGTCCAACCATCGCCTGCATGTACGTTGGGCCGACGGGCAATTGCCGTTGAGCCAACTGCTCAGTGAGTTGCGCCATATCGGCTACGCCGCCCACCCTTACCAGGCGGACCGCGCCGCCGAACAACTGGCCGACGAAAACCGGCGGGCCCTGCGCCAACTGGGGGTCGCCGGACTGCTGTGGTTCCAGGCGATGATGGCAACCATGGCCACCTGGCCGGAATTCAATATCGACCTGAGCCCGGAGTTGCACGTGATCCTGCGCTGGGTCGCGATGTTTCTCACGACCCCCATCGTGTTCTACAGCTGCGCACCGTTTTTCAAGGGCGCCATGCGCGACTTGCGCACCCGCCACCTGACCATGGATGTGTCGGTGTCCCTGGCGATTGGCGGCGCGTACCTGGCCGGCATCTGGACCGCGATCACCGGGGTCGGCGAATTGTATTTCGACGCGGTGGGCATGTTCGCCCTGTTCCTGCTGGCCGGGCGTTACCTGGAGCGGCGTGCCCGGGAACGCACGGCGGCGGCGACCGCGCAATTGGTCAACCTGCTGCCCGCCTCATGCCTGCGCATGAAAAGTGATGGGCAGAGCGAACGTATCCTGCTCAGCGAACTGGCGTTGGGCGACCGCGTGTTGGTACACCCCGGCGCGGTATTGCCGGCAGATGGGGTGATCCTCGACGGCCAGTCCAGCATCGACGAATCCCTGCTGACCGGCGAGTACCTGCCGCAGCCGCGCCAGGTCGGCGACGCTGTGACGGCGGGCACCCTCAACGTCGAAGGCGCACTGACGGTCGAGGTCCGCGCCCTGGGGCATGACACGCGCTTGTCGGCCATCGTGCGCCTGCTGGAACGGGCCCAGGCCGACAAACCGCGCCTGGCGCAGATAGCCGACCGCGCCGCACAATGGTTCCTGCTCTGCTCACTGCTCGCTGCCGTGCTGATCGGCCTGCTCTGGTGGGAGCTGGATTCGTCGCGGGCGTTCTGGATCGTATTGGCGATGCTGGTGGCGACCTGCCCGTGCGCCCTCTCGCTGGCCACGCCAACCGCCCTGACTGCCGCCACCGGCACCCTGCACAAACTCGGCTTGTTGCTCACCCGAGGCCATGTGCTGGAAGGCTTGAACCAGATTGACACGGTGATTTTCGACAAGACCGGCACCCTCACCGAAGGGCGCCTGGCGCTGCGCGCGATCCGGCCGCTGGGCGCCCTGGACAGCGACCAGTGCCTGGGCCTCGCCGCTGCCCTCGAAAATCGCTCTGAACATCCGATCGCACGGGCCTTCGGCCGTGCCCCCCTGGCCGCTGACGAAGTGCTCAGTACCCCCGGCCTGGGCCTGGAAGGTCGCGTCGGCGAACGCCTGCTGCGGATCGGCCAGCCGGGGTTCGTGTGCGCACTGAGCGGTTGTCCGATCCCCGCCTCACCGGACGAAGCCGGACAATGGCTGCTGCTGGGCGACCGCGACGGCGCCCTCGCCTGGTTCGTACTGGATGACCGCCTGCGCAGCGACGCGCCGGCCCTGCTGGCTGCGTGCAAGGCACGGGGCTGGCGCACGCTGCTGCTGTCGGGGGACAGTTCACCGATGGTCGCCAGCGTGGCCGCCGAACTGGGCATCGACGAAGCCCACGGCGGCCTGCGCCCCGACGACAAGCTGCAGGTGCTGCAACAGTTGCATCAGCAAGGCCGTAAGGTGTTGATGCTGGGTGACGGTGTCAATGATGTCCCCGTACTCGCCGCCGCCGATATCAGCGTGGCCATGGGTTCGGCCACAGACCTGGCGAAAACCAGCGCGGACGCGGTATTGCTGTCCAACCGCCTGGATGCCTTGGTGCAAGCCTTCACCTTGGCGCGACGCACCCGTCGGGTCATCATTGAAAACCTGCTTTGGGCCGGGCTGTACAATGGCCTGATGCTGCCGTTTGCCGCCCTCGGCTGGATCACGCCGATCTGGGCGGCGATCGGCATGTCCCTCAGTTCGTTGACCGTGGTGCTCAACGCCCTGCGCCTGACTCGCCTGCCGAGTGCGCAGGCCAAAAGCGCCCCCTTGGTAAATCGCCCGCTGCCGGCTTGAGCCGCGCGGGCATGGAGTGCAGATGCCAGCTCTATACGTGATGATTCCAGCGGCGCTGCTGTTAGTGGGCGTCGCCATCTACATCTTCTTCTGGGCCGTGGACAGTGGTCAGTACGACGACCTCGACGGCCCGGCCCACAGCGTGCTGTTCGACGACCAGGACCCGAACCACCTGGCCGCCGTTGACAAGGCCAACGGCCCCGAACAGCCGGCCCAACCCAAAGACCCTCCCCATGCTTGAACTCCTGCCGCTGCTGGTCTCCGCCTTGATCCTCGGGCTTTTGGGCGGCGGCCATTGCCTGGGCATGTGCGGCGGGCTGATGGGCGCGCTGACCCTGGCGATCCCCAAGGAACAACGCAGCCGCAGGTTTCGCCTGCTGCTGGCGTATAACCTCGGCCGCATCCTCAGCTATGCCACGGCGGGCCTGTTGATCGGCCTGGCCGGTTGGGCCGTGGCCAACAGCCCGGCGGCGATGTTCATGCGCGTGCTCGCCGGGTTGCTGCTGATCTGCATGGGCCTATACCTGGCCGGCTGGTGGAGCGGGCTGACCCGTATCGAAAGCCTTGGGCGCGGCCTGTGGCGCTACATCCAGCCGGTCGCGAACCGTTTGCTGCCAGTGTCCAGCCTGCCCCGCGCCCTGCTGCTGGGCGCGCTGTGGGGCTGGTTGCCGTGCGGCCTGGTCTACAGCACCCTGCTGTGGGCTGCCAGCCAGGGCAATGCGCTGGACAGTGCGCTGCTGATGCTGGCGTTCGGCCTCGGCACCTGGCCGGTGCTGCTGGCGACGGGGCTGGCCGCCGAACGCGTCACGGCGTTATTGCGCAAACGTAGCGTGCGTGTGGCGGGGGGCGTGCTGGTGATGCTGTTCGGTATCTGGACCTTGCCAGGGCCTCATCAGCACTGGCTAATGGGCCACTAAAAGGCCATGTGGCATAGCGCCGCTCCCCGTTGACGCAAATCAAGATGCCTTTTCAGCCACGCCCCTAGACTCGGCCCACTAGCCTATCCGGGGGAACGCCCGCATGCTCGACGCCATTCGTTGGGACAGCAATCTGATTCACCGCTACGACTTGGCGGGGCCGCGCTACACGTCCTACCCCACCGCCGTACAATTCGACAGTCAGGTCGGTACCTTCGACCTGCTCCACGCCCTGCGCGACAGCCGTAAGGCCGTCCGACCGTTATCGCTGTATGTGCATGTGCCATTCTGCGCGAACATTTGCTACTACTGCGCCTGTAACAAGGTGATCACCAAGGACCGGGGCCGCGCCCAGGCTTACCTGCAACGCCTGGAGCAGGAAATCCAATTGGTCGCCTGCCATCTCGACCCCAAGCAATCGGTGGAACAACTGCACTTCGGCGGCGGCACCCCAACGTTTCTCAGCCATGACGAACTGCGCCAGGTGATGGCCTGCCTGCGCAAACACTTCAATCTGCTCGACGATGATTCCGGCGACTACGGCATCGAGATCGACCCGCGTGAAGCCGATTGGGCGACCATGGGCCTGTTGCGCGAACTCGGCTTCAACCGTGTCAGCATCGGCGTGCAAGACCTCGACCCGGACGTGCAGCGGGCGGTCAATCGCCTGCAAAGCCTGGAAGAAACCCGAGCGGTGATCGACGCGGCGCGCACCCTGCAGTTTCGCTCGATCAATATCGACCTGATCTACGGCCTGCCCAAGCAAACCCCCATCAACTTCGCACGCACCGTGGAAGAAGTGATCAAGCTGCAACCGGACCGCTTGTCGGTGTTCAACTACGCACACCTGCCGGAGCGTTTCATGCCCCAGCGGCGGATCAACAGCGACGACCTGCCCGCACCGGCGCAAAAGCTGCTGATGCTGCAAACCACTATTGAACAACTGACCGAGGCCGGCTACCGCTACATCGGCATGGACCACTTCGCCCTGCCGGACGACGAACTGGCCATCGCCCAGGAAGAAGGCACGCTGCAACGCAACTTCCAGGGCTATACCACCCATGGCCATTGCGACTTGATCGGGCTCGGGGTATCGGCAATCAGCCAGATTGGCGACCTGTATTGCCAGAACACCAGCGACCTCAGCGGCTATCAGAACGCACTGGCCGGCGCACAATTGGCCACCAGCCGTGGCTTGTTGTGTACCACGGACGATCGATTACGGCGGGAAGTGATTCAGCAGTTGATCTGCAATTTCAGCCTGGACTTCGAACAGATCGAACAGGCATTCAACATTGATTTTCGCGGGTACTTCGACGAAATCTGGCCGCAACTGGAGGCGATGGCAGAAGACGGCCTGATTGAGCTCGACGCCGAGGGTATTCGGGTGCTGCCGGCCGGACGCCTGCTGGTGCGCTCGGTGTGCATGGTGTTCGATGCCTATCTGGACCACCAGAACCGGCATCGATTTTCACGGGTGATCTGAGACCGTCCTACGCCATTGCCAGGGAACCGGCCTTGAGTGCATCTGGGCCACTCAAGCCTTTCATCGACTTGGCCAGGGACGTTTGCGCGGTCACCAGGCTAGCTTGCAGGGTGCTCAGCGCCCCTTGCAGATTGCTGATCTTGATCCGCGCCTCTTCCGGGCTAAGGCTCTTGTCCGCCATCACCGCTTGCAGTTCCTGCTGTTTCTCGGCGATCTGCTCCTTGATCTTGCGGATCATCTTGAGGGCCTGCTGAATGTTATCCGGCAGGCCGCTCTCCTCGATATCACTGTTGGACTTCTTCGCGGCACTGGCAGCAAGCAAGGCGGCACCGGAAATGGTCACCTTCACGCCTTCAGGTTCCTTGGTTTGCCGCAGCGGCGTGGCCGTTGCGTCCTTGAGTGCCTTGGCGGCGGCGGCAGCCTTGGTCTCCGCCACCAGGTCTTTCGACGGCGGCGAATCCATCAAGGCCGTATTGACCGGGATATTCGCACTAATGGAGATCATGATTCGAGCCTCCGAGCTCAAGCATTCGTCCCTTTGTATCGACCTGGACACATAAAGCTTTATGCCGATGCTGGTTTTTTGTACACGCTGGCCTCAACGCCTCCCAGTGCGGTACCCTTACGTCTTATGTGTGTTCTCCCACAAGGATTTAAGAAATGTCCGAGCCAGTCAAACTGCGCGCTCACAGCCAGGCTCACTGCAAGGATTGCAGCCTGGCGCCCCTCTGCCTGCCACTTTCGTTGAATCTGGAAGACATGGATGCGCTGGACGATATCGTTAAACGCGGTCGCCCGCTGAAAAAAGGCGAGTTTCTGTTTCGCCAGGGCGACAAGTTCGATTCCGTCTATGCAGTACGGTCGGGCGCGTTGAAGACATTCAGCCTGAGCGACAGCGGCGAAGAACAGATCACCGGCTTCCACCTGCCAAGCGAGCTGGTCGGGCTGTCGGGCATGGACACCGAGATTCACCCTGTGTCGGCCCAGGCCCTGGAGACCACATCGGTGTGCGAAATTCCTTTCGAACGCCTGGACGAATTGGCCCTGCAACTGCCGCAACTGCGCCGTCAGCTGATGCGCGTGATGAGTCGCGAAATTCGTGATGACCAGCAAATGATGCTGCTGTTGTCGAAAAAAACCGCCGACGAGCGCATTGCGACGTTCCTGGTCAACTTGTCGGCGCGGTTCCGTGCCCGTGGTTTCTCGGCCAACCAGTTCCGCCTGAGCATGTCGCGCAACGAAATTGGTAACTACCTTGGCCTGGCCGTGGAAACCGTGTCGCGGGTGTTCACCCGTTTCCAACAGAACGAGCTGATCGCCGCCGAAGGCAAGGAAGTGCATATCCTCGACCCGATCCAGCTGTGTGCATTGGCCGGCGGTTCGCTGGAAGGTTGATGTTCAAAGGTTGATCCAGACACCTGGGGCCGCGCCAACCCGCGAGGCCGCGGGTATACTTCGAGTCCGCTTCCCTGCCCCAGGACTCTTCGACGATGATCTTCGATTCGTTCGACATCAAATCCCTGATTCGCCCTGTCATCGACTTCCCCAAGCCTGGGGTGATCTTTCGCGATATCACGCCACTGTTCCAATCGCCCCGCGCCCTGCGCCTGGTGGCCGATAGCTTTGCCCACCGCTACGTCGAAGCCGACTTCACCCATATCGGCGCGATGGACGCCCGAGGCTTCCTGATCGGCTCGATCCTCGCCTACCAATTGAACAAACCGCTGATCCTGTTCCGCAAGCAAGGCAAGCTGCCGGCCGATGTGCTGACCGAGGGTTACCAGACCGAATACGGCGAAGCCTTCCTCGAAGTGCACGCCGACAGCCTGTGCGAAGGTGACTCGGTGCTGATGTTCGATGACCTGATCGCCACCGGCGGCACCCTGATCGCCGCGGCGAACCTGGTACGGCGCATGGGCGCGAGGCTTTTTGAAGCGGCGGCGATCATCGACCTGCCGGAGCTGGGTGGCTCGCAGCGCTTGGAAGACATGGGGATTCCGACCTTTTGCCTGACGCAGTTTGCCCTGACTGAACGGTAACGGTGACCTGGGCTCCCGATGAAGCCATTAAGGACAACACACCTCACAACCCCATCTGCTTGCTGATGATTTCATTCATCACTTCGCGGGTGCCCCCGCCGATGGACAGGATGCGGTTGTCGCGATACAGCCGCTCCACCAGGCTGCCACGCATATACCCCTGGCCGCCGAGTATCTGCACGGCGTCATAAGTGACGCGGTCAGCGGTGTCGGTGGCCAGGTTTTTAGCCATGGAAATTTCCTTGATCACACTGACGCCAGCGGCCATTTTCGCGGCCTGGCGGTAGGTGAACTCCCTTGAGACTTCCACGGCGGTGGCCATTTCTGCCAGGCGATGCTTGAGCACCTGGAACTTGCCAATGGGTTTGCCGAACGCTTCACGCTGGGCGGCCCATTTGAGGCTTTCCTCCAGCGCAAGCTGTGCAGTCATATTGGCCATGAGGGCCAAGGCCAGGCGTTCGCTCTGGAAGTTGCCCATGATGCAGGCAAATCCCAGGTTCTCGGCGCCGATCAGGTTAGCGACAGGCACCCGGCAATCATCGAAGAACAATTCAGCGGTGTCGGACGCCCACCAGCCCATCTTCTTGAGTGGCTGGCCCACGGTAAAACCGGCAGTGCCCTTTTCAATCAGCAACAGGCTGATGCCGCCAAAGCCAGGCCCACCGGTACGCACCGCCACGGTGTAGAAGTCGGCACGAATACCGCTGGTGATAAAGGTCTTGCTGCCGCTGACCCGGTAATGATCGCCGTCGCGAATGGCGCGGGTTTGCAGGTTGGCCACATCGGAACCGCCACCGGGCTCGGTGACGGCCAGGGCGATGATCTTCTCGCCCGACAACACCTGCGGTGCCACACGCTCGCGCAACTCGGGCCGCGCCCATTTGACCACCGGCGGCAAACCGATATCCAGCGAGCCCAAGCCCGCCACCACACCACCGGAACCACAGCGCATCAACTCCTCGCTGGCGGCGACCTTGGCGAACAGATCACCTTCATGGCTACCGCCCAGGGCTTCGGGATAACCGATGCCGAGGATCCCCGCCGCGCCTGCCTTGCGGTACAACTCCCGGGGAAAGCTTTCCGCCTCCTCCCACTGCTCGATGTCCGGCAGCATTTCGCGCTCGACGAAACGGCGCACGCTGTCACGAACCAATTGGTGGCTGGGGTCGAAGTAGTCCTGGAAGGCAGGCATCGGCAAGCTCCACGGTAAGGTGGAGCGAAATTACCAAGCGCTTGCTTGGTGATCAAGCCGTATGCACATCCTAAATGAGAGGGGGCCTGCTCCCGATATAGTGTGTCAGTCAACAGATTCATTGGCTGATCCACCGCTATCGGGGGCAAGCCCCCTCCCACATTTGAGCCTGCGGTGATCGTTAGAGCGCGATCGGTTTTCGACCGGCAAACGAATGCGCCAACGTGCCGCCGTCCACCAACTCCAACTCGCCCCCCAACGGCACGCCATGGGCGATGCGCGAAGTGACCAGGCCTTTGTTGCTCAGCAGTTGGGCGATGTAATGCGCGGTGGCTTCACCTTCCACGGTCGGGTTGGTGGCCAGGATCACTTCGGTAAACGTGCCCTGCGCTTCTATACGCGCCACCAGCTGTGGAATACCGATCGCTTCCGGCCCCAGGCCGTCCAGGGGCGACAGGTGGCCCTTGAGCACGAAGTAGCGCCCGCGATAACCGGTCTGCTCCACCGCATACACATCCATCGGCCCCTCCACCACACACAGCAGCGTGTCATCGCGGCGTGGGTCGGCGCATTGCGGGCAGAGCTCTTCTTCGGTGAGGGTGCGGCACTGCCGGCAGTGGCCAACCCCTTCCATGGCCTGGCTCAGGGCCTGGGCCAGCCGGGTGCCGCCGCTGCGATCCCGCTCCAGCAGTTGCAGCGCCATACGCTGGGCGGTTTTCTGACCCACACCGGGCAAGGTGCGCAAGGCGTCGATCAGTTGGCGAATCAGGGGGCTGAAGCTCATGGGGGAATGGTCCGACAAAACAACGAGACGCGGTTTATACCCGCGCCTCGGATTAGCGTCAAATGCTCAATCCTGCGCGACACGCACCACCAACTTGCCGAAGTTGCGCCCTTCGAGCAAACCGATAAAGGCCTCGGGTGCCTGCTCCAAGCCGTCGACCACGTCTTCGCGGAACTTGATCTTGCCGTCGCGCACCCACGGCGCCATGGCGCTGAGGAACTCCGGCTGGCGATCACCGTAGTCATCAAACACGATAAAACCCTGGATACGAACGCGCTTGGTCAGCAAGGTACGTTGCAGCGCCGGCAAACGATCAGGCCCGCTGGGCGCTTCATGGGCGTTATAGCCAGCAATCAAACCGCACAGGGGAATCCGTGCCTTGGGGTTGAGCAGCGGCATGACGGCATCGAAAACCTTGCCACCGACGTTCTCAAAGTAGATATCCACACCCTTGAAGCAGGCCTGGGCCAGCTCATCGACGAAGTGCTCGCTCTTGTGGTCGATACAGGCATCAAAGCCCAGCTCGTCCACAACGTAGCGGCACTTGTCGGGGCCGCCCGCGATACCGACCACTCGCAAGCCCTTGAGCTGGGCCACTTGCCCCACCACCGAGCCCACGGCGCCGGACGCTGCCGCCACCACCAGGGTTTCCCCGGCCTTGGGCTGGCCGATATCCATCAAGCCCATGTAGGCGGTCATCCCCGGCATGCCCAACACGCCCAGGGCCATGGATGGACTGGCCAAGCCCTTGGGCACCGGGATCAGGTTGCGACCGTCGGAAATGCTGTGGCTCTGCCAGCCGGTAGCCCCGACCACCAGCTCGCCCACTTCGAATTTCGGATGGCGCGACTGCTCGACACGGCTGACAGCGCCACCGGTCATCACTTCGTCGATTTCCACCGGCGCCGCGTAGGACGGGGCGTCGCTCATGCGCCCGCGCATGTATGGGTCGAGGGACAGGTACAGCGTCTTCAGCAGTACCTGGCCGTCCGCCAGTTCCGGCAGGGTTACCCGCTCAAGGCGGAAGTTCTCTGGCGTGGGGGCGCCGTGAGGGCGCGAAACCAGGACAATGCGCTGGTTAAGAGTCGGTTCTTGAGGCATCAGGGGGCTCCTTATCGAATCCATCGGTATAGGGTGCAGACCATGAGTGCCGGGCCAGGGTTCGATCGGATCGGCACAAACAAAAATGCCAGGCGCAATGCCTGGCATTTCAGTCTAGCCAAGGCTGGCCGATCAGAACGGCAGCTTCATACCCGGCGGCAGTTGCATGCCAGCGGTCACGCCGGACATTTTGTCCTGGCTGTTGGCTTCGATCTTGCGCACGGCGTCGTTGACGGCGGCGGCGAACAGATCTTCGAGCACTTCACGGTCGTCATCGCTGACGCCTTCGAGCAGGCTCGGGTCGATGCTCACGCGCTTGATGTCGTGACGGCCAGTCATCACCACGCTGACCATATCGCCACCGGCTTTACCGGTGACTTCGGCGTTGGCCAGCTCTTCCTGCATCTTGGCCATCTTTTCCTGCATCTGCTGCGCCTGCTTCATCAGGCCGGCCATGCCACCTTTCATCATGGGAATCACCTCAAAAGTACGTGGATCAATAAGTAGCCCGGTGTCATGACGCCTGGGGCACCGGGGCTTCGACAGGTTCAATAGTATCGTGACGGACGACCGCACCGAACTGTTCCATCATTTGCTGGATGAGCGGATCAGCGTGGATCGACTCTTCGGCTTCGCGTTGGCGGTTCAGGCGCCGGCGAGTCGCGGCCTGGGCCGGGGTTTCCTGCTCGGGCTTGATCAACTCGATGGCAATGGTCAGCGTGCGCTCATGGTACTGGTTAAGGGCATCGTTGAGTCGGCGCTGCTGGGTCGCGTTGAACAAGGCGCTGTGGGCCGGGTCCAGGTGCAACAGCCAGTGGTCGCCCTCGATCGCGATCAGGGTGCAGTTGGCGGCGATGCTGCCGGTCATGCCGGAAATCGGCAGTTTCGGGAACAGCTCCAGCCATTGCAGGGCCAGGCCGGTAGCAGGTGCTGCGGCGGGTTCGGCCTCGGGCTCGGGGGCCGGCTCGGCCGCATGTTCGCTGGCCAGTTCGTCCAGGTAGCTGTAGGCCGAATCGATGTCCGGTTCGATGTAGTCTTCGTCCAGCGGTGGTTCGTCGTCGAGGTCGATACCTGGGACTGCGGCATCCACCTGGGCCACAGTGGGCTCAGGCACGGGCGCGCTGACCCATTCCGGCGCGTCCGGCACCACGCTGTCCGGGGTCGGCGTAGGCATCGGCGTCAGCTCGGGCTGCTCGCCAGCGGTTTCCAGCACCGGCTCCACGGCGGGCTGCAACTCGACTTCAGCGTCAGCCTCCAGCGGGTCATTCCAGGGCAGGTCAACCACTGGGGCCGGCTCGGGCTCGATCAGCGGCTCCGGCGCGACTTCCGGCGCAACAACTACAGGCTCTGGCGCCGGGGCAACCGGCGCAGGCGCAGCAACCACTGGCGCGACAACCGCCGCGCCAGCCACTGGTTTGGCGGAATCAACTGTGGCTTGGCTGATCCCCACTGGCTTTAGCGGCTGTCTCGGGGCGTCCGTGGAGTCGGCAGGCCGGAAGGCCAGCATTCGTAACAGGACCATTTCGAAACCACCGCGCGGATCCGGCGCCAACGGCAGGTCCCGACGGCCGATCAGGCCCATCTGGTAGTAGAACTGCACATCTTCGGCCGGCAACGCCTGGGCCAGGGCCAGCACGCGGTCGCGGTCGCCATGGCCATTGTCGACACCTTCAGGCAGCGCCTGGGCAATGGCGACGCGGTGCAGCACGTTGAGGATTTCCGAAAGCACGCCGTTCCAGTCCGGGCCTTGCTCCGACAAGTGGCGCACGGCTTCGAGCAACTTCTTGGCGTCGCCCTCGATCAATGCGTGCAGCACATCGAACACCTGGCCGTGATCCAGGGTGCCGAGCATGGCACGCACATCGGCGGCCATGACCTTGCCTTCACCAAAGGCAATGGCCTGGTCAGTGAGGCTCATGGCATCACGCATCGAGCCATCGGCAGCGCGGCCGAGCAGCCACAGGGCATCGTCTTCGAACGGTACGTTCTCGACACCCAGCACATGGGTCAAGTGCTCGACCACGCGCTCAGGGGTCATGTTTTTCAGGGAAAACTGCAGGCACCGCGACAGAATAGTTGCAGGAAGCTTCTGCGGGTCGGTGGTGGCCAGAATGAATTTGACGTAGGGCGGCGGCTCTTCCAGGGTCTTCAACAATGCGTTGAACGAGTGGCTGGACAGCATGTGTACTTCGTCGATCAGGTAGACCTTGAAGCGGCCGCGACTCGGCGCGTACTGCACGTTATCCAGCAGTTCCCGCGTGTCTTCGACCTTGGTGCGGCTGGCGGCGTCGATCTCGATCAGGTCGACAAAACGCCCTTCGTCGATCTCGCGGCACACCGAACAGGTGCCACAGGGCGTCGATGTGATCCCCGTCTCACAGTTCAGGCATTTGGCAATAATTCGGGCAATGGTGGTCTTGCCGACACCCCGGGTACCGGTAAACAGGTAGGCGTGATGCAGCCGTTGGCTGTCCAAGGCATTGATCAGAGCCTTGAGCACATGGGTCTGGCCGACCATTTCGCGGAACGAGCGCGGACGCCATTTACGTGCAAGAACCTGATAACTCATCGAAAACCGTCGCAACTGGGAAGCGGAAGCCGGTAATGCTAGCGGAGCAAGGGGGAAATTGCATCCGGCACGCTCGCCTAATCTGACCAAGCTCGCCTGACTGGCGTTTTAATGGCCTGAACCGGAGAGTGTCTGCGCGTAGTCCTGGGCGCTTTATGGATGATTGCTGCGACCAGCCTGCGCACTCCTGACAAGAACTGACAGGGCGGCCTTATAGACTGGGCTCACATAACCGCCCGTACTCAAGGAGCCTGCATGAACACCCTCGCCCATTACTTCCTGCTGTATGTCGACAGCCCGGCCACCAGCGCCAATTTCTACAGCCGCCTGCTGGACAAGCCACCGGTCGAATTGAACCCGACCTTTGCCCTGTTCATTCTCGACCATGGCGTGAAGCTCGGCCTGTGGTCACGCCATACCGTGGAACCTGCGGCCCAGGCCACGGGCGGCGGCGGTGAAGTCTGTTTTTCGCTGGCCGATACCGCCGCCGTCGATGCCCTGCACGAACAATGGGTAGAACGGGGCGCCACGATCCTTCAGTCACCGACCACGCTGGACTTTGGCTACACCTTCGTCGCCCAGGACCTCGACGGCCACCGCTTGCGTGCGTTCAGCCTGAGCGCCTGACCGCCAACGCCCTTCCAGGCTGATGGCCGCCACACTCGCCAGCACGATCACCCCGCCGAGCACCACCTGCAAGGCTACGTGCTCGCCCAGCAGCGTGGCCGCCATCCCCATGGCCACTGGCGGGATCAGGTACATCGCCACCGACGCGCGGCTGACGTCGACGTGCTTTAACACGAACCCCCACGCCAGGTAGGCCAACGCACTGGGGAAAACCCCCAGCACCAACACTGCCAGGTTCTCCACCAACGGCGCTCGCGCCACGGCGGTGGGCAGGCCAGGCAGGTTCACGCAGAGCATCAGGGTGCCCGACCACACCATGTAGCACGCCAGGGTCAGTAGGCTGTAGCGATGCGCACAGTGCTTCTGGATGACGAAGTACACACTCCATGAGGCCGCCGCCAGCAGGATCAACAGGCCGCGCGGGTCCATCTCGCCGAGGCCCTGGTCGCCCCAGATCACCACCAGCACGCCCAGCAACCCCAACAGCACACAGCCCCACCGCCAAAGGCTGACTCGCTCCTTCAAACAGAACGCCGCGATCAGCACACTGAACAACGGCGCTGATTGCGCCAGTACGCTGGACGCCGCCGCTGTCACCCATTGCTGCCCATAATTGAGGCTGGTGTGGTGCAGGAACACCCCGAAAAAACCCAGCACGAGCAACCACGGCATGTCCCGCAGACGTGGCCGACCAATCCCCAGCACCAGCGCCACCGCGCCCATCAATACCGAAGCGATCAGAAATCGCAGCAACGCCAGCTGGCCCGGACTGTAGCTATGCAGGCCGATGTGCACGCCAATCGGCGAATAGGCCCAACAGAGAATCACGCTGGCGATGACTAGCGTAAGCTTTACGGGTGACGGGGCATTCATCAACGGCATCCAGAAACAGGGAAGGAATGCCGTCAGTCTTGGCCTGGGCACATCGCAGGACAATTAACCGTTTCTGACTTCTGAAATCAGTGGAACTGAGCAATGGAACTGGCCCAACTGAAGATGGTGAGAGCCGTGGCGCAAACCGGCAGCGTGGCCCAGGCCGCACTGCAATTGCATTGCGTGCCGTCGAACATCACCACGCGCATCAAGCAGCTGGAAAGCGAGCTGGGCACACCGTTATTCATCCGTGCCGGGCGTGGGCTGGCCATCAGTGCCGCCGGGGAAATTTTCCTGGACTACTGCGAGCGCATCCTCGCGCTGGTGGATGAATCCAAACGCGCCGTAGACGCCAACGCCATTCCCCGTGGCACCTTGCGCATCGGCGCGGTGGAGTCCAGCGCCAGCGGCCGCCTGCCGCCGTTGCTGGCGGAATACCATCGACGCTACCCCGACGTCAGCCTGGAGCTGGTGACCGGTGCCTGGGGGCAACTGCTGGACGATCTGCAACACCATCGCCTCGACGTGGCGCTGGTGGCCGCCGGCAACCAACGCACCAAGCTCGAACACAGCGTGGTCTACAGCGAACGGCTGGTGCTGATCGCCAGTGTGTCCAGCGCACCGATCAACAGTGCGGCCGACCTGGCCGGCCGAACCCTGCTGGTCTGGCCACCCGGCTGCCCCTACCGCGCGGCGCTGGAGAACTGGGTCAAGCCCCACGACTTCAAGCCGGCCATCGCCAGCTATGCCAGTTGGGGCACGATTATCGGCTGTGTGAGTGCCGGCATTGGCGTAGCGCTGGCGCCGGAAGGCATCCTGGCGCGCTATGAGCAGGCCAATCAGCTGGCGTCGTATCGATTTGAAGAACTGGCGGCCGTGGATAACCTGCTGTTCTGGCACAAGGACACCCAACGCCACCTGGCACGGGACGCATTCGCCGGGCTGTTGCGGGAAACTTTCGGCTAACTCGCAACATGTTGTTTCGGTTATCCTCTCGCGAAATTAATTCAAAATGTAAGGGACTACCATGAATTACTTCCGCCTGTTGTTGGCGGCGGCCGCGCTGAGCCTGCCTGCCGCACCTGCCGTTGCTGATACCTCGCCTGCCCCCGTTGAAGCCAGTGCCCCCGCCGAAACAGCCGAGCACTTTCTGGCCTCACTCAAGCAAAAGACCGGCACGGTCACCCTGCCCAGCGGCATCGCCACCCTCAAGCTCACCGACGAGTTCTACTACCTCGACCCCGCCGATACCGAGCGCTTGCTGACCGATGGCTGGGGCAACCCGCCGGGCTTCAAGACCCTTGGCATGATCGTGCCCAAAGCCGTCAGCCCATTGTCGGAACGCGGCTGGGGCGTGATCGTCAGCTACAAGGCCGACGGGCACATCTCCGACGAAGATGCGGCAAAAATCGACTACGCCGACCTGCTCAAGCAAATGCAGGAAGAAGATGAAGCAGAGAACCAGGAACGCCAGAAACAAGGCTACGCGGGCCTGCACCTGCTGGGCTGGGCGGAGCCGCCGCACTACGACGACACCACCCACAAGATGTACTGGGCCCGCGAACTGAAGGCCGACGACGCCGACCAGACGACCCTCAACTACAGCATTCGCGTGCTGGGCCGTGAAGGCGTGCTGGAACTCAACGCCGTCGCCGCCATGGCCGACCTGGCCACCATCCAGCAAGAATTGCCCAAGGTGCTGGCCTTTACCAACTTCACCGACGGCAACCTCTATACCGACTTCAACCCGAACACCGACAAGCTCGCCACTTACGGCCTCGCCGCGTTGGTTGCCGGCGGGATTGCCGCCAAGGCCGGGCTCTTTGCCAAGATCGGTATCTTCCTGCTGGCCGCGAAGAAGTTCCTGATAATCGGCGTAGTGGCGCTGCTCGCAGTGATTCGCAAGCTGTTCAACCGCAACAAGGCCTGAACCCCGGACGCAAAAACGCCGCAGTATGCCTGGCACACTGCGGCGTTTTGGGGATGTCTTAGTGAGGCGCCGCTAGACGAGTGTATTGATCCTGGCTGATCCAGCCGCTGAACGAGCGGTCGTCGGCATTGATGAACTCGACCTGGGCCCAGCCGTCCTTGAAGGCCAGCACACCGACCACATCGCGCTTGACGATATACGGACGCTTGGCGGTCTTGGCGCCTGGGGTCTTCAGCAGGTAAGCCTTGTCGGCGGATACCGTTACCAGGCCGATCCATTTTTTACTGGCGGTCTGGGTCAGGTCCAGGCCGGTGGCAATCTCCGGCATCAGCACGTTCATGCACCCAGGGTGCTGGCGGCCCTCTTCCACCGTCAGGGTCACGCCATCGGACGAAGGCGCCAGGCTGCCGGGATGAGCCTCATCGAGCCAAGTGGTGAGCGCCTCAGGTTTGCCTTGCAGGTAAAACGCGCAACTGCGGGTAACGCCCTCGCCCATTGCTTCCGAATAGAACCCTTCGACCTGATGCTCCGGCGTCACTGCCAGCATCAGCCCTTCGTACTTGCCCGAATGCAACGCAGCCGAACCGGCCAAGGCAGGGCCCACGGCGCACAACGACAACACACCTATCGCTAGAAAACGGATCATCCTATTTTTTCCCTTCAAGTTTTTCGTAGGCTTTTTGCATAAGGACGTCGTAGTTGCCGTAGTCCTCGCCGTTATAGTTACGCGCCATGCCGGTAAAATCCTTGGCTTTCATGGCCTTCATCAATGCCGGGCTCTTGCTGCAAAAACCAAGGAACGCTTTTAGTTGGTTGCCGGCATTCACCTTTAATGCTGCCGAAAACTCAAACACCGTCTTGTAACCGCACGAGGCAAAGTTGAAGCCCATGATCTGGAACATACCCCACGAAGCCGACATGAGTGCCGCTTCCTGATCCAGGGCAAACGCGGTGGCCATGGTTTCCCAAGCCTTGGCCTGGTCCTTGTTATTGGCCTGCCACTGCGGCCCGGCTTTTTTCTTGTAGGGGTAGGACAGCAGCGGGTGCGCCTGGTCGTAGATGTGCTTGGTGTACTTGCGAAACAAGTGCCCTTCAAACGCGATCACCGGCAACTTGGCCGGGCCGAACCCCGAACGCCCACCTGATTCCACAGTGGCGAAGGCCTTGATGATATTTACCGAAATACCGCTACCCAACTGTGTGGCGGCGTTCTGGAAGTCCGTTTCGCTGAGGGTCATGCCCCCGTCGCACGTGGCCTGGAGCATCAATTGGCGGTTACGCCGCTCGGCCTCGATCGTCGCGCGCACGCGGTCCAGGTACACGTTGACCGTGGCCTGCACCGCATCGCCATTGTTGTTGCCAAACACATTGAGAAAGCTGGGGATACGCATCGTCGGGAAGGCTTTGACGGGCACCTTCACCGCCTCTTCGATCAGGCTGTTGAACGTGCGACCGGTAGGGTCGATCACGCCATCGGGGTGGGCATATTTGAGATGGCGAAACTGATACTGGCTGATGCACTGCACCAACTGGCCATCACACTTGCCATTCTCGGCCAGCGGAAAACCCATCTTGGGAATGATCAAATTGAATAAATACTGGATGCACTGCACATCGGCGGGCAAGTTTCGGGCTTTGCCGGGAGCGCCTACTGAAGCACTGATAAGACGAGGCAACCCTTGCAGGCTTTTCATGACAGACATCCTTGTTAGTTAAAGAAGTAGTGGCACTTCAATATCAGATCCACGCACTTGTCACACTCTGAAACAAGTGGCTGGCGGAAACTAACAAGGTGTTTTTTGGTTGTCCAGTGGCGCAGTTGAAAGTTGTGAAAAGTTCGTGAGTTTTCACAACCCAACCCTAAGCGGCGCTACTTATTGTCGCGACTTTTCGTACCGAGCTTTCCGGTATAGGGGTTCACATTGCCCTTGGTGCTGTAGTTATTGTTGCGCGTCGCATCCGGGTTGGTGGCATGAGAAGGACGCACGTAGGTGCCACCGCGGGTGTATCCGCTGATGGTGTGGTCCGATCGGCTAGAGGAATAACTGGAATGTGACGATGAATGCCCACCGAAACTGCTACCGCGTGCATAGGCGCTACTTGAAAAAGCCAACACACATGCCAATGCCGTCAACACCACTACTTTTTTCATGCCATCTCCCTATAACACGGTTGAATCGCTCATTGATGGCCGAACAATATCACACCTGAAGCGCGTCAAGAAAAATGTCCGCCGGACGTGCCTGATGCGTCAGAAGCCAGGCGTTTCGCGGATGTTGTGGTCATTTTGGTACTCGATCCACTCAACCACATCGTAAGGCAGATAGAGTTGCTGCTTGGCACGAGAAATCGCGATGTATATCGAACAGATTCGCTCGTCCAACTCATAGGGATCCTTAATTTTCACGTTGGTGAGCAGGCCGGTCGTTAGTAAGACCCGGTCAAACTCCATGCCCCCCGCCTCGTCTGCCAACATCAAAAGGCAGCCTTTCCCCGCCTGACTAAACATCCTGTTCAATCGGGTCAAATCGGCGATTTTGAAACCGTTATCCAACTTGGCTTCAACCCAGAGAAATGACTCATCACATTGATTGGCATCGCGCACTTGTTGCCAATCCGGCATATCACTGAAGTACGGGTGTACACCCATTTCACTCTCACTGGGTCGGTAAAACTCCGGCTTGAATAATCCGATAGCCGTGGTCATGAAATAAACGAGATCGCGCTGCGCGTCTGATGATGGAAACCCGAACGCACAGCTGGCATCGTGCAGTTCGATAGCCCACTTCATCATGTCCCACAGGGACGCAACCAACACCACACAGCCCTCCGGCGGCACGAAACCTCTCGGATAGTACTCAATAACGACGTCGGCATCACGGGCGCCCTCGAAAGGAACCTTGCTCTTTTTCGAGTGCTGGAAAATCAGCGGATTGACCAGACGCTCGATGTTGCGACCTGAGCGCACAGAGTGACTGATATTACTTTGCCGAACAGTGCGCGCTCTTTTGACGACGATGCCGCGTGTCTGTTGATACTCATCCCCAAGCGTAATCAGCACCTGACGGCCACGCTCGAGAATCTGCAACAGCGATGCGGGGATATCCTGGCTCTCGTCAATCAGCACGTGGGTACAACGAGGATGCACCGTACAACCCGCCAGGTTTGCGCGCTTGATCATCAGCAAAGCCTCAAACCCAGTCTGGTTGCCCCATAGCGGATTGGCCTCGAGGTAACCCCATAACCGGCTCGAATACTCAAGCAGCACCCTGACATCCACACCGGATAAAGGCTGTTTAAAAAATGGCAGGTGCCGCTCCGACAGACTGTAATCCCGGGAGCGGCAATAGCATTCGAGTACCTTGAGGCAAACATCCAAGGCTGCCTGCGCATCAAGGTGACGCAAGCCGAGGATGTTCAACGCGTGCGCCAGTGCTAGCTTGCCAGGCCCCTTTACCCGCTTGCTTACGGGCTGTGGCCTTGGACCGTGCAACAGGGTTCGCGCAAAATCATGGAAGGACTGGCCGGCTTGCTTCTCAGGTCGTGACACCATGCGACGACGAAGCGTTTCTAGCTTTTCCTCTGTCCGCGCCAGCAATAATGTCTTTTCAGGTTGCAGGTGCTCCATCAGCGCAACAAGCAAATGGCTTTTGCCTATTCCCGCATACCCCTGGACATGCAGGTCTTCCCCCAAATTGGCACGAAAGGTTCTGACCAGCTTGTCTTGCTCTGCACTCAGCCAACGCTCGCGATGACGCGGCGTCACCATCTGCTTGCTGAACGGGTTATTGGCCTGAAGATGGCGCAGCTTGTAACCCGTGTCCCACTGGCCATTGGGCAATAGGTAATCCTGCGCCGAGACTTCGTCCGCCAGGAGAAAACGTAGCTCCAGCTGTTTTACGACTTCCAGACCGAAATACAACTTGCGCGGGTCGAACAGACGCTGGGCTTCTGGCCATAAACCTGTGGCCTTTGAATGCCTGGCGTCGACAGCCCACCCAATAAGCCTGGCCAGAATCTTCTCTGCAGTAGCCCCGGCAAGGTCTTTTTCGGCCATTTGCGCCAGGTTCTGGATGACCAAAATCGCTGCCAATTCAGGATCCGTCAAGGTGGAGAGGACGTTTACATCAGCGGCGTCCAATACGCCCTTGGCGGTTTCAAAGGTGATAGGCAGGAACACTGGGCTGGATAAATCAAAATGTTCCGGGTGCATACATCCTCAGAGCCAGTGCAAGAAAAGTCACGGCGTCAGTCGTGGGTATAACTGTTCATTCATCTACAGGTCATTATCTGGCACATAGTTCGTTTCAGCGGACGAACGATCAACAACGCATGCCACTTGATCCGTTATTGATGAAACCATGCGGACATCGTCAAGCCACTCCAATTCGACTAAGCGCGAGCAAACCGGCCGCCTGGACGCTCCGAGCTTAGCACTCAGAACCACCACGACCCTGTGGCTGTGCAGGCGTCGAAGTATGCCACCCTTCAAACGCAATGATCGCTTTTGAAGGGTGCTGATCCCGATTTAACGGGGTGACAGAGCTCCAAGAGGCAGACCTCAAAAACGCAGTACTCCATTTATTCAACGTATCCAGCCATCCGCTGAGCTAATGTGGCAGGCGCAAATACTGCCCAAAAAAAATTCAAGGATTGAAATGAAAGCCCCTCTGCTGATCTTGTCGATCATGGCCCTGCTGTCCGGCTGTGCCTCGACGCCTACGCCAGACCTCTCACGCCCCTCCATTGCCGAAACGAAGTCGGTGGTGTTCGCGGGCAAGACGTTTGTCCTGAAATTCCAGAAAAACGGCTTGTGGGAATATTTTCCGGAAAACCAAAGCGTCGATGCCTGGACTGAAATGGTGGACTTTACGGTTGTGCCTCCCGATGACCGCTTCGAGCCGCTGGACCTGGGAAAGCGCACGGTGCAGTTGCACCAACAGGAAAACCCGGACATGCCAGCGGTCCTGGCAACAGACAACCGAACCGGGATCCTCTACCTGATGCTGTTTTATCCCTCGGCGCTGCGCAAAGACGGGCATTTCTCTGAATTCAGCTTCTTCAAGTACTACCGCGACGCCGGCACGGGCGCGATCGTCATCTTTCACTTCGCCAGGAACGTCCCGGCCAAGTCCCAGACCAGGGACGAGCGATGGGAAAGCGCCAAGACCCTGGGCGACGAAATAGTGCCAGTGATAAAGGCATTCCCCCTGTACCGCCCGTAAGCCTGTGGAGCGCACAGCAGAAATCGATTCGCAGGCAGTAATGGCCAGCAAAGCGTTTTAGAAATAAGGATTTTTGAAGATTCAGGAAGAGCGTTATGGAGGCAACCCCACCAGCCACACCCCGGCACACAATGTTCCCGCTGTGGCTGCTTCCTTCCGGATCTGACCAGGTTCACGGGTAATCGTTGCGGGGGGACCGATGGGGTCACCATAACGACGCTGGCCTCTCGGCAAGCCGCGCCATTGTACCGATCTCATCGGAAGTTACAACCGTTGGTGCCGGATTAAAATATGAAGGGGTTCAAGTACTTGCCATGGCCGTCAGCATCCCCGCCATCCCCTGTGGGAGGGGGCTTGCTCCCGATAGCGGTCTGCCAGCCAATAAATCAGTGACTGACACACTGCTTTCGGGAGCAAGCGCCCTCCCACATTAATTCATCATGGTGTCTGCAACACCTCGTCCGCCCGGCCGCCCTCTTCCTGGATGACCAGGTGAATGAAGTGCAGCTTGGCGATCACCGCCGGTGGCAGTACGAAGGGATAGAAATCCGGCTGCCCCATGGCACGGGACAGTTCGTTGAGCATGCCGGCCAGTTCGATCCAGGCGTTGACGAAAGACAGGAACGCCGCACCGCCAGGGTGCTCGGGGTCGTAGAGGGTGCTCAGGGGAAATGGCTGGTAATCCAGGTCCAGTTCCCGCGCACTCATGCCAAACCCCAGGGCGGTGTCGACCGCGTCCATCATGTGCAGGTAGTGGGCCCAGGTTTCGGCCCAGTCTTCCCACGGGTGCATGGTGGCGTAGGCACTGACGCAGGTATGTTGCCAATCCGGGCGCGGGCCATTCTGGTAGTACTGGTCGAGGGCATCGGCGTAACTGGCGCTTTCGTCGCCGAACAGGTCGCGAAAAGGCGTCTGCCAATGGCTGTTGGCGATCAGGCGGTCCCAGTAATAGTGACCGACCTCGTGGCGAAAATGCCCGAGCAGCGTGCGATAGGGTTCGCGCATCTGCACCCGGACTTTTTCGCGGTGGGCGTCGTCGGCCTCCTTGATGTCGAGGGTAACCAGGCCGTTGGCATGCCCGGTGGTCGGCGCATTGCCTTCCAGGTCGATGCCGACGAAGTCGAAGGCCAGGCCGTTGTCTTCGTCGATGCTCTTGGGCACGACGCGCAGGCCCAGACTGATCAGTTGTGCCACCAGTCGGCGCTTGGCGGTTTCCACCTTGCGCCAGCGCTCGTGGTTCTCGGTGATCGACAGGTCGGGAATGGTGCGGTTCAGGCTGCAGGCCACGCACAGCGGTGCGGTGCTGTGGGCGGGAATCAGCCAGTTGCAGGCGGCGGGCGTGTCGAGGTTGGCACAGCGGCGAAAGGCGCCTGCATCGAGGTTGTCGTCTTGCAGCCAGGTGTCCACGACAGGCCCCGGCTGCAGGGAGGACAATCGGCTTTGTTGGGGTTGATAGCCCAGCACCGCCGAGCAGGCCAGGCATTGGCTGTTGCGAAAGAACAGCGGCTGACCGCACCGGCATTGCCAGACCTTGCTGTTGCGCGAGGATTCGGCCATGAACGGTGCGGCGATGCGCGAACTGAGTTGCTCGAAATAGCGAAACATGGCGATCTCTCCCTGGGTGACAGAGACTAGATCATTTCTCGCTCGGGATCGTTCCACTTTGCTGCCCGACGCGGGGCGAGCCCTAATGCCTGTCGGTTAAGAATGGAACGAGCAAACAGTAACCTGTGGTGAGCCGGCTCGCCACCAGAAGCGCACGCTATCAGACGGTGATGTGATGCCCGGCGAGGAAGGCCACGAAAGCGTCTTCGTCCAGCACCTTCAGGCCCAGTTCGCTGGCCTTGGCCAACTTCGAACCAGCACCCGGCCCGGCCACCACGCAATGGGTTTTCGCCGACACCGAACCGGCCACCTTGGCGCCGAGGCTTTCGAGCTTGTCCTTGGCGACATCGCGGCTCATCCGCTCCAGGGAGCCGGTCAGCACCCAGGTATGCCCTGCTTCCGGCAAGCCTTCGATCACTTTCTTCTCGCTCTGCCAGTGCATGCCGAATTCCTCGAGCTGCCGCTCGATGGCCAGGGCATGGTTGGCATGGTCGGGGTTATCGAAGAACTCGCGCACAGCCTTGGCCTGCTTCTCGGGCAGCGCCTGGCGCATATCGAGCCAGTCAGCCTTGATCACGCCTTCGAGGGAGCCGAACTTGTCCGCCAGTTTCTGCGCGGCGCCGGGACCGACGCTGGGCACATTGAGTTTGTCGAGCAAACCGCCGAGGGTGGTGCTGGCGGCGAATTCGGCGGCCAGGGCGCCTTCGTCTTGCAATTGCAGGCCGCATTTGTCCGGCGCCAACAGTGCGCCGATCACGTCCTGGTTGTGGCGGTCATCAAAGAAGCTGCGGATCTCGTGCGCGACTTCCAGGCCCACGTCCGGCAGGTACGTCAGCACCTCCGGCAACGCGCGCTGCACGCGCTCCAAGGCCCCCAGGGAACGCGCCAGCACCTTGGCGGTCTCCTCGCCCACGTCGGGAATGCCTAAGGCGTAGATGAAGCGCGCCAGGGTCGGGCTCTTGCTGTTCTCGATGGCGGCGATCAGCTTCTTGCTGGAGATATCGGCGAAGCCTTCCAGGTCGATGATCTGTTCGTACTTGAGCGTGTAGAGGTCAGCCGGCGAACCAATGAGTTTTTCATCCACCAACTGCTCGATGGTCTTGTCACCCAGGCCATCGATGTCCATCGCCCGGCGCGAGACGAAATGGATGATCGCCTGCTTGAGCTGCGCGCCACAGGCCAGGCGGCCGACACAGCGATACACCGCGCCTTCGCTGACGGTTTCCTTGCCCTTGCTGCGCTTGACCAGTTGCGTGCGCTCGACGTGGGAGCCGCACACCGGGCAACTCTCGGGGATCTGCACGGCGCGGGCATTTTCCGGACGGCGCTCGGTGACCACCGACACCACCTGCGGGATCACGTCTCCGGCACGGCGGATGATCACGGTGTCGCCGATCATGAGGCCCAGGCGCGCCACTTCGTCCATGTTGTGCAAGGTGGCATTGGACACGGTCACACCCGCGACCTTGACCGGTTTCAGTCGTGCCACCGGCGTGACGGCACCGGTGCGGCCAACCTGGAATTCCACGTCGAGCAGCTCGGTCAGCTCTTCCATGGCCGGGAATTTGTGCGCGATCGCCCAACGCGGCTCACGGGCACGGAAACCCAGTTCGCGCTGGGAGGCAATGCTGTTGACCTTGAACACCACGCCGTCGATTTCATAGGGCAGGCTGTTACGTCGCTCGCCGATATCGCGGTAGTAGTCCAGGCATGCCTGGATGCCCTTGGCCAACTTCAGCTCATGGCTGATCGGCAGGCCCCACTTCTGCAACTGCTTCAAATTGCCGATGTGGGTGTCACTGATGTCTGCGGTGACCTGGCCAATGCCGTAGCAGCAGAACTCCAGCGGGCGGCTGGCGGTGATCTTCGAGTCCAGCTGGCGCAGGCTGCCGGCGGCGGCGTTACGCGGGTTGGCGAAGGTCTTGCCACCGACTTCCAGTTGCGAGGCGTTCAGTCGCTCGAAACCGGCCTTGGACATGAACACTTCGCCGCGCACTTCCAGGGTGGCCGGCCAGCCGGTGCCGTGCAGTTTCAGCGGGATATTGCGCACGGTGCGCACATTGACGCTGATGTCTTCGCCCGTAGTGCCGTCGCCGCGGGTGGCGCCGCGCACCAGTTCGCCGTCCTGGTACAAAAGGCTGACCGCCAGGCCATCCAGCTTTGGTTCACAGCTGTACTCCACCGCGGCGCCACCGCCAAACAGATCGCCCACCGGCAGGTCGAGCCCCTCGGTGACGCGGCGATCGAACTCGAGCATGGTGGTTTCATCGAACGCGTTGCCCAGGCTGAGCATCGGGATCTCATGACGCACCTGGGTAAAGGCCGACAACGCCGCACTGCCGACCCGCTGCGTCGGCGAATCACGCGTCACCAGTTCCGGGTGCTCGGCTTCCAGGGCCTTGAGCTCATTGAACAAGCGGTCGTACTCGGCGTCCGGAATGCTCGGCTCGTCGAGCACGTGGTAACGGTAATTGTGCTGATCCAGTTCAGCGCGCAGTTCAAGGATGCGGGTGTGGGCGGCGGTCATGGGTGTTCTCTCATAAAGCAAAAGAGCAGCCGAAGCTGCTCAAATGTTGGTGCGCTTATTCTATCGACAACGCTTGAGGCCAATCCTCAGCGTTTCTGTGTCAGGGCGCGACGCTCGAATTCGACGATGCGCTGACGGTAGTGTTCGATGGTCTGGGCGGTGAGGACGCTGCGCTGATCGTCCTTCAATTCGCCATTCAGTTCCTGGGACAGCTTGCGCGCTGCCGCCACCATCACGTCGAACGCTTGTTTCGGGTGACGCGGGCCTGGCAAGCCAAGGAAGAAGCTGACGGCCGGCGTGCTGAACAGGTCAATATCGTCCAGGTCGAAGGTGCCCGGCTTGACCGCATTGGCCATGGAGAACAGCACTTCGCCATTACCGGCCATGCTTTCGTGGCGGTGGAAGATGTCCATTTCGCCAAAACGCAGGCCGCTTTCGAGGATGTTCTGCAACAGCGCCGGGCCTTTGAAGCCCGCGGCGTCGCGGCAAATCACGCTGATCACCAGCACTTCTTCGGCGGCCGGCTGATCGCTGACCGATTGGCGCGGCGGGCTCTTGGTCGCATTCTCATCAGGGAAGTCGTCATCGCGGCTGCTGAAACTCGGGCCTTCGTCGACGTCAAGGTTCAGGTCGCCCTGGTGCGGCTCGGCAACTGCAGCACTGCCGCGCTTGCCACGTTTGGAAGATGGCTCGCGGGCTTCACGCACAGGCGCACTCATGGACGGCAGGTCATGCTCATCCAGCTGCGGTTCCTTATGGGTATCCAACACACGGGGCGGCCCCAGCAGCTCGGCGCTGCCGTCGTCGTCGGGCAAGTTGGACAGGTTACGGTCCAGACGGAATTTGAGCTTGCCCTTGCCACCGCGCATGCGGCGCCAGCCATCAAAAAGAATACCGGCAATGACAATAATGCCGATGACGATCAGCCACTCGCGCAGACCGATTTCCATGTAATCCCGTGCCTCTAATAAAAAATGCTGAAAAATAAGGGGTTTAGCACCGTGCAAACCGCTTTAAAACGTGGCGCCAACTCTATGTTCTGACTGACGTTTTGCCCACGCATACGAAAAATTGACATTAAACTAGCACGACCAAAGATAACTTTACACCGTCTGTCAAAATGCCTTGAACAAATATGTCCATTTGCCACTTTCGCCAGGGCGGTAAACCGTCTTACATCGCGCTGAAAATCTTCTCTCCTGGCGTGGCTCAGGATTCCACCATTGCCATCGCTTCTTCGACATCCACCGCGACCAATCGCGAACAGCCCGGCTCGTGCATCGTCACCCCCATCAACTGATCAGCCATTTCCATGGCGATCTTGTTGTGGGTGATATAGATGAACTGCACAGTCTGGGACATCTCCTTGACCAGGCGTGCGTACCGTCCCACGTTAGCGTCATCCAGCGGTGCGTCAACTTCGTCGAGCATGCAGAACGGCGCCGGGTTCAACTTGAAGATGGCAAACACCAGGGCCAATGCGGTCAGGGCTTTTTCGCCGCCGGACAACAAATGGATGGTGCTGTTCTTCTTGCCCGGAGGCCGCGCCATGATCGTTACCCCTGTATCGAGTAGATCTTCGCCCGTCAGTTCCAAGTAAGCGCTGCCACCACCGAAAACTTTTGGGAATAACGCCTGTAAACCGCCATTAATCTGATCAAAGGTATCCTTGAAGCGGTTGCGGGTTTCCTTGTCGATCTTGCGGATCACGTTTTCCAGGGTATCCAGGGCTTCGACCAGGTCGGCGTCCTGGGCGTCCAGGTAGCGTTTGCGCTCGGACTGCTGCTGGTACTCATCGATGGCGGCCAGGTTGATTGCCCCCAGGCGCTGAATCCGCGCGGCTATGCGTTCGAGTTCTTCTTCGGCGTCTTTTTCGTTGGCCTCGGCGGTCAAGGTGTCAAGCACGCCGTGCAGGTCGTAGCCATCCTCGAGCAACTGGTCCTGGAGGGTTTTGCGGCGCACGGTCAGGGCTTGCCATTCCATGCGCTGTTGTTCGAGCTGGCCGCGGATCAGTTGGGATTGCTGCTCGGCCTGGGTCCGGCGCTTTTCTGCGTCACGCAGTTCGCGGTCGGCATCTTCGAGGGCGATTTGCGCGGTCTTGAGTTCTTCGTCGACGGTCATGCGCTTGTCGAGCAGCTCTTCAAGCTTGAGCCGCAGCTCTTCCAGGGGCGCTTCGCCCTCCTCCAGGTTGAGGCTCAGTTGCTCGCGCTTCTCGGTCAGGCGTTCGGACTGCATCTCCAGGCGCTCAAGGGCCTGGCGCGTGGAGTCGTGCTGCGCACGCAGCGAGCCGAGGCGCACCGCCAACTGGTGAGCGTGGTCCTTGTGCTGGCGAGCTTCCTGGCGCACACGGTCAAGGCGTTCACGCAGGCTGTCCCGCTGGGCCAGCAGCAGTTCGCGTTGCTCGGTGTCCTGGGCCATGCTGTCGAGGGCTTCCTGCAATTGCAGGCGTGCTTCGCCGATTTGTTCGTGCTCGAGCGCGCGTTGCTCGCCCATCTCGGCTACTTCTTCATCGAGACGGGTACGGCGCAGGGTCAGTTGCTCGACCTTGGCTTTGCTCGCGGAAAGCTGGGCTTTCAATTCGCCTTGCTGGCGCGCCTCATCCTGCAACAGGCGACGCAGATGTTCGCGGCCGGTCTCTTGCTGGCGCTGGGTGGCGCGCAGGGTTTGCAGCTCGGTTTCCAGGCTTTCCAGGGTCGCTTCGCGCTCTTCACGCTCGGCGATCAAATTGACGATTTCCTGGCCACGGGCCAAAACCCCGCTTTCTGCTTCACTGGCGCGGCGTACCCGCAGGAAGTGGCGGCCGACCCAGTAGCCATCACGGCTGATCAGGCTTTCGCCGGCAGCCAACTGACCGCGCTGGGCCAGCGCCTGCTCAAGTGATTCAACCGGTTTGACCTGGCCCAGCCACGGCGACAAGTCAATCGCCGCCTCGACCTTGTCCAGCAAACTGCCCGGCACGCGGGTGCCGTCGGCGGCCGGGCTGAGCAGGCGCAAATCGCCCTGGGCAAAACCGGCCAGGTCGAAGCCCCCAAAATCGTCCACCAGTACCGCTTGCAGGTCGGCACCCAATACGGTTTCCACCGCCAACTCCCAACCGGCTTCGACTTTCAAGCCTTCGGCCAGGCGCGGACGCTCGGCCAGATGCTGGTCGCGCAGCCATTCGGCGGTACCGGTGCCAGGGTCCAGAGCGGCTTGCTGCAGGGCTTCCAGGGAGGCCAAACGACCGTTGAGCCGCTGCAGATCGCCCTGGGCCTGCTGCTGGGCCTGGGTCGCCTGTTGCAGTTGCTGGCGCAATTGCTCCAGGCGCTCGACTTGCTGTTCTTCGCTGGCCTCCAGCTCTTCGAGGGTCATCTCGCTTTCAGCCAGTTGCTCGCTGAGCTCCATGATCGCCGCGTCTTCCGGGTCGGCAGCGAGCAACACGCGTTCTTCCTGCAAGCGACGCTGGCGTTCGGCCAGACGCTCCATGCTGGTTTCCAGCTGCTGGATGCGTGACTGTTGCACTTCGGCCTGGCGCCGAGGCTCGGCGGATTTCAGGTTGAAGGTGTCCCACTGCTCCTGCCAGCCGTGCATGGTGGTTTCGGACTCTTCCAGGGCGGCAGCGGCTTCTTCGGCCGCCGCGCTGGTGATCTCCTGCTCGGGAGTGAGCAGGTCCAGCTCTTCGCCGAGGGTCAGCAGCAAGGTGCGGTCATGGCCCAAGTGAGATTCGGTCTCCAGGCGCGCGCGCTCGGCTTCCTTCAAATCCTCCTGCAACTGACGCAAGCGCTGCTGGCCGTGCTGGATGCTCTGCTCGACCCGGGCGATGTCTCCCCCCACCGAGTAGAAACGGCCCTGCACCAGATTGAAGCGCTCGGACAGGTCATGGTGACCGTCGCGCAGGCGCTCGATGCTGGCGTCGGCATTGCGTTGCTCGGCTACCAGGGCTTCGAAGCTGATTTCCTGGGTGCCGATGATCGCTTCACGCTGGCCCACCTGGTCATTCAGCGCCTGCCAGCGCAGGGCCGACAGTTGCGCCTTGAGCTGGCGCTCCTCGCCCTTGTATTCCTGGTACTTTTCGGCGGCCTGGGCCTGGCGGTGCAGGCGTTCCAGCTGGCGTTCCAGCTCTTCACGCAGGTCGGTGAGGCGGGCGAGGTTTTCGTGGGTGCGGCGGATACGGTTTTCAGTTTCGCGGCGGCGCTCCTTGTACTTGGAGATGCCGGCCGCTTCTTCGATAAAGTTGCGCAGGTCTTCCGGCTTGGCTTCGATCAGCTTGGAGATCATGCCTTGCTCAATGATCGAGTAGCTGCGCGGGCCCAGGCCGGTACCGAGGAAGATATCGGTGATATCCCGGCGCCGGCACTTGGTGCCGTTGAGGAAGTAGCTGTTCTGGCTGTCGCGGGTCACTTTACGGCGGATGGAGATTTCCGCGTAGGCCGCATATTCGCCGACCAGGGTGCCGTCGGAGTTATCGAACACCAGTTCGATGCTGGCCTGGCTGACGGGTTTGCGGCTGGTGGAGCCGTTGAAGATGACGTCGGTCATCGACTCGCCGCGCAGGTTTTTTGCCGAGCTCTCGCCCATCACCCAGCGTACGGCGTCGATGATGTTCGACTTGCCGCAGCCATTGGGCCCCACCACTGCCGCCATGTTACTGGGGAAGTTCACCGTGGTCGGGTCGACGAAGGATTTGAACCCCGCCAGTTTGATGCACTTGAGCCGCACGCTTAGGCGTCCGCCAACGCAGCGATGACCAGCGAGCAACTACGCTGGCCATAGGCCGACAACACCTGGCGAATCTGCGGCAGGTCGCGGGCAAGCACGGCGGCGAGCAATTGCTCGAACAACGCCAGGTACTCGCTCATGGAGGCCTTGCGCTGATCGAGGGCCAGGTAATAGGCACGGTTCATCGCCGGCTGCAGGTTTTCGACGGTTTCCTGCAAATACGGGTTGTTGGCGAAGGGGTACGCGGCGCGCATCACGCTGAAGCATTCTTCGACAAAGGCGCGGATGTCCTGGCGCTCGAAACTGCCGACCAGGCGCTGCTGGATCTGCAGGAACGGCGCCATGTCAGCCTGGGTCTGCCAGCCCTGGGCCACCGCATTGCCGAGCAGGATATACAGCTCACTCATCAACGTGCACAGGCTCTGCACCTTGTGTGCGGTGAGCTCGGTGACGTGGGCGCCACGGCGCGGCAGGATCGCGATCAGGTGGCGACGTTCGAGGATCAATAAGGCTTCACGCACGGAACCACGGCTGACATTGAGCGCCAGCGTGACTTTCTGTTCCTGGATCCGCTCCCCAGGCTTGAGATCGCCGCGAATGATACGTTCGGCGAGGTGGTGAGCAATTTGCTCGGCGAGACTGTCCGGCGCCTTGAACGTCATGTTTTCCCTTCAAAATCTTCTATCGATACAAGCGCGGCAGTGTAGCGCAAATGCCTGGCTGATGGCGCTAGGCCCACCCTGCTGAATTTGGCACGGAATAAGCAGCGCTGAAACCCAGAAGCCCCCAAAAACAGCGGTTCCAGAAGACTGGACCATAATTGAAAGTGTTGTGATCGCAATTTCTTGACCTCGTAGTCAGAAAATCATTGACCGAAAAGTCAGACATGACTAGATTCGGCGCAAAGCGGTTAACAACAATAATGAGTCTGCGAGGCCTTCCGTGATCCAGTTTCTACTTAACCAGGAGCTCCGTAGCGAGCACGCCCTGGACCCCAACCTGACCGTGCTCAACTATTTGCGTGAGCACCTGGGCAAATCCGGTACCAAGGAAGGCTGCGCCAGCGGCGATTGCGGTGCATGCACCGTGGTGGTCGGCGAGCTGCACAGCGACGAGCCAGGCGCTGAGCGGATTCGCTATCGCAGCCTCAATGCCTGCCTGACGTTTGTCTCATCGTTGCATGGCAAACAATTGATCAGCGTCGAAGACCTGAAGCACCAGGGTCAACTGCACAGCGTGCAACAGGCAATGGTTGAATGCCACGGGTCGCAATGCGGCTTTTGCACCCCCGGTTTTGTGATGTCACTGTTTGCCCTGCAAAAGAACAGCGACGCGCCAGATAGCCAGAAAGCCCATGAAGCCCTGGCCGGCAACTTGTGCCGTTGCACCGGCTACCGCCCGATCCTGGCCGCCGCCGAGCAGGCCTGCTGTAACAAACCCCAGGACCAGTTCGACAGCCGGCAAGTCGAAACCATCGCACGCCTCAAGGCCATCGCGCCGACGCAAACCGGTGAACTCAACAGCGGCGACAAACGCTGCCTGGTCCCCCTGACCGTCGCCGACCTCGCCGACCTCTACGATGCCTACCCGCAAGCCCGGCTGCTGGCTGGCGGCACTGACCTGGCGCTGGAAGTCACCCAGTTCCACCGCACGCTGCCGGTGATGATCTACGTCGGCAACATCGACGAAATGAAGCGCATTGAATCCTTCGACGATCGCCTGGAAATAGGCGCCGCCGCCCCTCTTTCCGACTGCTACACCGCGCTGCACCAGGCCTACCCGGACTTCGGTGAGCTGCTGCACCGTTTCGCGTCCCTGCAAATCCGCAACCAAGGCACCCTGGGCGGCAATATCGGCAACGCCTCGCCGATTGGCGATTCGCCACCACTGCTGATCGCCCTCGGCGCGCAGATCGTGCTGTGCAAGGGCAACACCCGTCGTACGTTGGCGCTGGAAGATTACTTCATCGACTACCGCGTCACCGCACGCCAGGACAGCGAGTTCATCGAGAAAATCATCGTGCCCAAGGGCCACGCGCTATTCCGGGCGTACAAAGTGTCCAAGCGCCTGGACGACGATATTTCCGCCGTATGCGCGGCTTTCAACCTCAAGATCGACAACGGTGTGATCAGCGATGCGCGTGTTGCCTTCGGGGGCATGGCCGCCACCCCGAAACGCGCGAAACACTGCGAGAGCGTGCTGATCGGCGCCACCTGGAATGCCGCCACCGTCGAGAAAGCCTGCACTGCCCTGGCCGAGGATTTCACCCCGTTGTCGGACTTCCGCGCCAGCAAGGAATACCGCCTGCTCAGCGCGCAGAACCTGCTGCGCAAATACTTTATCGAGCTGCAAACGCCGCACATCGAGACTCGGGTGACCGCTTATGTCTAACCATCACGCCGTGGTAAAAACCCAGGCCGAACTGGCCGAGCTGTTTGCCCAGGACCTGACCTCCGGGGTCGGCCGCAGCGTCAAGCATGACAGCGCCGCCAAGCACGTCAGCGGTGAAGCGCAGTACATCGATGACCGCCTGGAATTCCCCAACCAGTTGCACCTGTATGCGCGCATGTCCGACCGCGCCCACGCGAAGATCCTCAGCATCGACACCGCGCCCTGCTACGCCTTCGACGGTGTGCGTATCGTCATCACACATGAAGACGTGCCAGGCCTGAAAGACATCGGCCCGCTGATGCCCGGCGACCCGCTGCTGGCCATCGACACCGTGCAGTTTGTCGGCCAAGTGGTATTGGCCGTGGCTGCCCGCGATCTGGAAACCGCACGCAAGGCCGCGATGGCGGCCGTGATCGAATACGAAGACCTCGAACCCGTATTGGATGTGGTCGAGGCCTTTCGCAATAAGCATTTCGTGCTCGACAGCCACACCCACCAACGCGGTGATTCGGCCGGCGCACTGGCGACCGCAAAAAACCGCCTCCAGGGCACCCTGCATATCGGCGGCCAGGAACACTTCTACCTGGAAACCCAGATCTCGTCGGTGATGCCCACCGAAGACGGCGGCATGATCGTCTACTGCTCCACCCAGAACCCCACCGAAATACAGAAGCTGGTGGCCGAAGTACTTGACGTGTCGATGAACAAGATCGTCGTCGATATGCGTCGCATGGGCGGTGGTTTCGGCGGCAAGGAAACCCAGGCGGCCAGCCCGGCATGCCTGTGCGCGGTGGTCGCGCGCCTGACCGGGCAGCCGACCAAGATGCGCCTGCCCCGGGTCGAAGACATGCTGATGACCGGCAAGCGCCACCCCTTCTATATCGAATACGACGTGGGCTTCGACGACAGCGGTCGCCTGCAGGGTATCAATCTGGAACTGGCGGGTAACTGCGGTTGCTCGCCGGACCTGTCGAACTCGATTGTCGACCGCGCAATGTTCCACGCCGACAACGCGTATTACCTGGGCGACGCCACGGTCAACGGCCACCGCTGCAAGACCAACACCGCGTCCAACACCGCCTACCGGGGCTTTGGCGGCCCCCAAGGCATGGTCGCCATCGAGGAAGTGATGGACGCCATCGCCCGCCACTTAGGCCAGGATCCGCTGGCCGTGCGCAAGGCCAACTACTACGGCAAGACCGAGCGCAACGTCACTCACTACTACCAGACCGTCGAGCACAACATGCTCGAGGAAATGACCGCTGAGCTTGAAGCCAGCAGCCAATACGCCGAGCGCCGTGAAGCGATCCGCCTGTACAACGCCCACAGCCCGATCCTGAAAAAAGGCCTGGCGCTGACCCCGGTGAAATTCGGTATTTCCTTTACCGCCAGTTTCCTGAACCAGGCCGGTGCGCTGATCCATATCTACACCGACGGCAGCATCCACCTGAACCACGGTGGTACCGAAATGGGCCAGGGGTTGAACACCAAGGTCGCACAGGTGGTGGCCGAAGTGTTCCAGGTGGAAATCGACCGCGTGCAGATCACCGCCACCAATACCGACAAGGTGCCCAACACCTCGCCGACCGCCGCCTCCAGCGGTGCCGACCTGAACGGCAAGGCCGCGCAGAACGCCGCCGAAACCATCAAGCAACGCCTGGTGGAATTCGCCGCGCGCAAGTACGACGTGAGTGAGGCCGACGTAGCATTCCACAACGGCCATGTGCGCGTGCGCGATCATATCCTGCCCTTTGAAGCGCTGATCCAGCAGGCGTACTTCGCCCAAGTGTCGCTGTCGAGCACTGGCTTCTACAAGACCCCGAAAATCTTCTACGACCGCAGCCAGGCGCGGGGGCGGCCGTTCTACTACTACGCCTTTGGCGCGGCCTGTTGCGAGGTGATCGTCGACACCCTGACCGGCGAATACAAGATGCTGCGCACCGACATCCTCCACGACGTGGGCGCCTCGTTGAACCCGGCGATCGACATCGGCCAAGTGGAAGGCGGCTTCATCCAGGGCATGGGCTGGCTGACCATGGAAGAGCTGGTGTGGAACAACAAGGGCAAGCTGATGACCAACGGCCCGGCCAGCTACAAGATCCCGGCGGTGGCCGACATGCCGCTGGACCTGCGCGTGAAGCTGGTGGAGAACCGCAAGAACCCGGAAGACACGGTGTTTCATTCCAAGGCCGTGGGCGAGCCACCGTTCATGCTCGGCATTGCCTCGTGGTGTGCGATCAAGGATGCGGTGGCGAGCCTGGGTGACTATCGCCATCAGCCGAAGATCGATGCACCGGCGACACCGGAGCGGGTGTTGTGGGGGTGCGAGCAGATGCGCAAGTTGCAGGCAGCTGTGCCTGTTGAAACCGAAACCGAGATGGCTTCGCTCTAGACCGAGGCGCTGCCATCGGGGGCGAGCCCCCTCCCACATTTGAAGGCCTTCACAGATCAAAGTGTGGGAGGGGGCTTGCCCCCGATGACGGCCTGACAGACACCACAAGAGGTGACTATGAACAACTGGATCAGCGCCCTCGCCGACCTGCAGAACCAAGGCGAACCCTGCGTACTGGTGACCATCATCGAAGAGCTCGGCTCCACGCCGCGCAATGCCGGTTCGAAGATGGTGATCAGCGCCACGCAAACCTTCGACACCATCGGTGGCGGACACCTGGAATACAAGGCGATGCAGATCGCCCGTGACATGCTCGCGCGCGGCCAGCAGAACACCCACCTGGAGCGCTTCAGCCTCGGCGCGAGCCTGGGCCAGTGCTGCGGTGGCGTAACCGTATTGCTGTTCGAACCCATGGGCCAGGTGCAGGCGCAGATCGCGGTGTTCGGCGCCGGTCACGTCGGCCGCGCGTTGGTGCCGTTGCTGGCGAGCCTGCCGTGCCGGGTGCGCTGGATCGATTCGCGCGAGCAGGAATTCCCGGAACATATCCCCCAGGGCGTGCGTAAAATCGTCAGCGAAGAGCCGGTGGACGAAATTGCCGACCTGCCCGCGGGTAGTTATTGCATCGTCATGACCCACAATCACGCGCTGGACCTGGAACTGACCGCCGCCCTGCTCAAGCGTAATGACTTTGCCTACTTCGGCCTGATCGGCTCGAAGACCAAACGCGTCAAGTTCGAACACCGCCTGCGTGATCGCGGCTTTGACGCCGCGCAGTTGCAACGCATGCGCTGCCCCATGGGCCTCACCGAGGTAAAGGGCAAATTGCCGGTAGAGATCGCCATCTCCATCGCCGGCGAAATCATCGCCACCTATAACGCCCATTTCGGCCAGCACACCGCGAGCGCCGAACCTATTGCCAAACTGCTGCCGGTGTCACGCCGCAGCCAAGCTATCAATTGAGACGACCATGCCTTTGACTCGCAAAGCCTACCGTGCCGCCCTCCTGCACAGCATCGCCGACCCCGCTGAAGTGGGCATCGAAGCCTCCTATGAGTATTTCGAAGACGGCCTGCTGGTGATCGAAAACGGCAAGATCAGTGCCCTGGGCCACGCCAGTGACCTGCTGCCGAAGCTGCCCGCCGATATCGACATCACCCACTACCAGGATGCGCTGATTACCCCAGGCCTGATCGACACCCATATCCACCTGCCGCAAACCGGCATGGTCGGCGCCTATGGCGAGCAGTTACTGGACTGGCTCAACACTTACACCTTCCCGTGCGAACGCCAGTTCGCCGACAAGGCCCACGCCGAAGAAGTGGCCGACATTTTCATCAAGGAATTGCTGCGCAATGGCACCACCACCGCCCTGGTGTTCGGCAGCGTGCATCCGCAGTCGGTGAACGCGTTCTTTGAAGCGGCCGCAAAACTCGACCTGCGCATGATCGCCGGCAAAGTGATGATGGACCGCAACGCCCCGGATTACCTCACCGACACCGCCGAATCCGGCTACCAGGAAAGCAAGACGTTGATCGAGCGCTGGCACGGCAAGGGCCGCCTGCACTATGCGGTCACGCCGCGCTTCGCCCCCACCAGCACGCCGGAACAATTGGCGTTGGCCGGGCAACTGCTGGGCGAGTACCCGGACCTGTACATGCAGACGCACATCAGTGAGAACAAGCAGGAAGTCGAGTGGGTGAAGGCGCTATTTCCAGAACGCAACGGCTACCTGGATGTGTACGACCATTACAAGCTGCTGGGTGAGCGCTCAGTGTTCGCCCACGGTGTGCACCTGTGTGATGACGAATGCGCGCGGCTGGCGGAGACGGGGTCGGCGGTGGCGTTCTGCCCGACGTCGAACCTGTTCCTCGGCAGCGGCCTGTTCAACCTGCCGATGGCCGAGAAACACAAGCTCAACGTTGGCCTGGGCACGGATGTGGGCGGCGGCACCAGCTTCTCACTGCTGCAAACCTTGAACGAAGCCTATAAGGTCATGCAGCTGCAGGGCGCGCGATTGAGCCCATTCAAGTCGTTGTACCTGGCCACCCTCGGGGGTGCGCGGGCGCTGCGCCTGGAAGACAAGATCGGCACGTTGCAGCCAGGCACCGATGCAGACTTTCTGGTGCTGGATTACAACGCCACGCCACTGCTGAGCTATCGCTTGAAGCAGGCCAACAACATAGCCGAGACGTTGTTCGTGCTGATGACGTTGGGGGATGATCGGACGGTATTGCAGACCTATGCGGCCGGCCAACGGGTGCACCAACGCTGATCTGCGCCACAACACAAAACAAATGTGGGAGGGGCGGTGCGACGATTCGACTTGCCCCCGATGGCGGTGGACCAGTCACCTTACTCAGTGACTGACTCTGCCGTCGGGGGCAAGCCCCCTCCCACATTCTTTAATCGGGTTTACAACTTTACAGGCGAACGCCCCGGCTTCTTGGTCTGCAACAAATGCGAGAACACCGCATGCAAATCATCCGACGCACTTTCCTCGTCGAGGTTGAGCTTGCTGTCGATGTGGTCCATGTGGTGCATCATCAAGTCAACTGCCAGCGCCGCGTCGCGGGCCTCGATCGCATCGATCAACTGGGTGTGTTCATCGTAGGAACAGTGCGAGCGATTGCCGCTTTCGTACTGCGCAATGATCAACGAGGTCTGGGACACCAGGCTGCGCTGGAAGCTGATCAGCGGCGCGTTCTTCGCCGCCTCGGCCAGCTTGAGGTGGAACTCGCCAGAGAGGCGGATACCGGCACCGCGATCGCCACGGGAGAAGCTGTCGCGCTCGTCGTTGACCATCTGGCGTAGTTCGGCCAGTTGCTCGGCGGTGGCGTGCTGCACGGCCAACTCGGTGATCGCTCGCTCTACCAGGCGCCGGGCGAGGAACACCTGGCGTGCTTCCTCGACGCTCGGGCTGGCCACCACCGCGCCGCGATTGGGCCGCAGCAACACCACGCCTTCATGGGCCAGGCGCGACAGGGCGCGGCGAATGATGGTACGGCTGACGCCGAAGATTTCGCCCAGTGCCTCTTCACTCAATTTGGTACCGGGTGCCAGGCGTTGTTCGAGGATCGCCTCGAAGATATGCGCGTAGACGATATCGTCCTGGGTTCCGCTGCGACCGGCCTTGCCGGCTCGCGGTTGTTTCTTGAGAGGTTGCAACTGTTCGTTCATGGGCACTCGGGTCGGGAGAACGGCGGCGAATTAACGGTAATACGGCGACTTTAAGGTAATACGGCAACAATGGGTCGCTGGCAAGTATCAGCTAAAAACACGGCACATTGTACACAACCCACTGCGCCAACACACTGTACGGCTGTTTGCGGCGCCGGCTGTATTGCAATGAGTAGTTACGTTTGAGTTTAGGCTTGAATCCAAGATTTCCCACGAACGACACCCCACTGTAGAAGCGAGCTTGCTCGCGAAGAATCCGAGCGCGTCGCGAACATCCAGGGCGCCCGCGTTATCGTTGACGCTTTTCGCGAGCACGCTCGTTCCTACAAGGAGGGGGTCAGGTAAAAGGAACACCTATCCATGACCGACGCCACCCAAGCGCCCTTGCGCCCGCTGGCCGACACTTCCGCGTCCGCCGTCGTCGCCGGCTTTATCGCCATGATGACCGGCTACACCAGCTCCCTGGTGCTGATGTTCCAGGCTGGACAGGCCGCCGGCCTGACCACGGCGCAGATTTCTTCATGGATCTGGGCGATCTCCATCGGCATGGCGGTGTGCAGCATCGGCCTGTCCCTGCGTTATCGCACGCCGATCACCATTGCCTGGTCGACACCGGGCGCAGCGCTATTGATCACCAGCCTGGGCGGCGTCAGTTATGGCGAAGCGATCGGTGCCTATATCACCTGTGCAGTGCTGGTGACCCTGTGCGGGCTGACCGGCAGCTTCGAAAAACTGGTCAAGCGTATTCCGGCTTCACTGGCGGCGGCCTTGCTGGCGGGCATTCTGTTCAAGATCGGCAGCGAAATATTTGTCGCCGCGCAACATCGTACCGGCCTGGTGCTGGGGATGTTTTTCACCTACCTGATCATCAAGCGCCTGTCGCCGCGCTATGCGGTGCTGGCCGCGCTGGTGATCGGTACCCTGCTGTCTGGCTTGATGGGCCTGCTGGACTTCAGCGGCTTCCACCTGGAAGTGGCGACCCCGGTGTGGACCACTCCGCACTTCTCGCTGGCAGCGACCATCAGCATTGGCATTCCGCTGTTCGTGGTGGCAATGACTTCGCAGAATATGCCCGGCGTCGCCGTGCTGCGCGCCGACGGCTATAACGTGCCGGCCTCGCCGTTGATCACCGTTACCGGCCTGGCCTCGCTGGTGCTGGCGCCGTTCGGCTCCCACGGGATCAACCTGGCAGCGATCAGCGCAGCCATCTGCACCGGGCCACACGCCCACGAAGACCGCAACAAGCGCTACACAGCGGCGGTCTGGTGTGGTGTGTTCTACGCAATTGCCGGCGTATTTGGCGCCACACTGGCAGCGTTGTTCGCAGCGTTACCCAAGGAACTGGTGCTATCGATTGCAGCGCTGGCCTTGTTTGGCTCGATCATCAATGGCCTGAGCATTGCCATGAATGAGCCAAAGGAACGGGAAGCGGCGCTGATCACCTTTATGGTCACGGCGTCAGGGCTGACGTTGTTTTCCATCGGTTCAGCGTTCTGGGGGATTGTGGCGGGGGTGTTGACGCTGCTGATTCTGAACGGGCGCAAGGCATAAAAAAACGGCGACCCTCGGGTCGCCGTTTTTTCAGTATCACTTAGCCGCGTTGATCGGCTTTTCCGGATACCACACGTCCAGCAGCGGGCTGACTTCAGCCTTGGTCAGCTCGGAGCGGGTTTTCAGCCAGGCTTCAACAGCAGCACGCTGCTCTTCGGAGACCGAGCCACGCTTCTGCAGGCAAACCAGACCGTAGTCGTCGCCGCCAACATAACCCAGGCCGTTGGCTTCCATGGCTTCTTTGATGAATGCTTCGAGGAAAGCGTCGATAGCTTCTTCACTCAGGCCTTCGTTGAAGTCCAGGTTCAGTTCGAAACCCAGCTCTTGAAATTCATCAACGCACAGTTTTTTGCGCAGACGCTGGGAACGGTTAGTCGCCATTGGAACAATCCTCATAAGTAATAACGGGCGGCACTTTAGCAGTTTAAGGTGGCGATTGCCCGACTCTCTGGTACAGGCGGCCAGCTACACGCAAAAAAAACGCCGATTAGCAGCTATCGTTCAGCTACAACGGGCTCCACCTTGGGGCATAATGCCGACACTTTCATGACCAATGAGGGATTTTCTTACATACCCCTCGCCTTTTCCCCCTCGTCAGCAGCAGGGTCTTATTCCTTATGATCAAATCTTTGCGTCCATTACTGCTTGCCGGTTTTCTCCTGCCACTGAGTTTTTCCATTACCGCCGCGCCGATCAACAACACCCTGCCGTCCAGCGTCGCGCAGGCCCTTCAGAAAGCCAAGCTGCAAAACACCGCGCTGTCACTGGTGATGATTCCCCTGAACGGCCCCGGTACCCCCACCGTATTCAATGCCGACGTCTCGGTGAACCCGGCCTCGACCATGAAGCTGGTCACCACCTATGCGGCCCTGGAAATGCTCGGGCCCAACCACCAGTGGAAGACCGAGTTCTACACCGACGGCACCCTCAGTGGCGGCGTCTTGCACGGCAACCTCTACCTCAAGGGCGGCGGCGACCCCAAGCTGAACATGGAAAAGCTCTGGCTGTTGATGCGTGACCTGCGCGCCAATGGCGTGCAACAAGTCACCGGCGACCTGGTGCTGGACCGCAGCTTCTTTACCCAGCCGCAACTGCCGGAGTTCAATGACGACGGCAACGACGAAAACAAGCCCTTCCTGGTCAAGCCCGACGCTCTGCTGGTCAACCTCAAGGCCCTGCGCTTCGTGACGCGCAACGATTCGGGGCGGGTGCTCGTATCGGTCGAGCCGCCGATCGCCAGCATTCGTATCGATAACCAGGTCAAGGTCTCCAACGCCAAGCAATGCACCGGCGATGTGCGCTACAACCCGGTCACCGCCGCTGACGGCAGTGTCACCGTCACCGTCAGCGGCCAACTGGCTGAAGGTTGCAGCTCACAAACCTATTTGTCGTTGCTGGACCACGCGACCTACACCGCGGGTGCCGTTCGGGCAATCTGGCAGGAGCTGGGCGGCACGATCCAGGGCCGCGATATCCAGGCGCCGGTGCCCAAGGATGCCAAAGTGCTGGCCCGTGCGTTTTCACCAGACCTGGCGGAAATCATCCGCGACATCAACAAATACAGTAACAACACCATGGCCCAACAGCTGTTCCTGAGCCTGGGCGCGCAGTTCCGCAACGACGCGGACGGCGACGACGCCAAGGCTGCCCAGCGAGTGGTACGCCAGTGGCTGGCAAAGAAAGGCATCACCTCGCCGCACCTGGTGATGGAGAACGGTTCCGGCCTGTCCCGTGCCGAACGGGTCAGCGCCCGTGAGATGGCTGAGATGCTGCAAGCGGCCTGGAGAAGCCCTTACGCGGCGGAATACATCAGCTCGCTGCCGATTGCCGGCACCGACGGCACCATGCGCAAACGCCTGAAGACCACGGCGATGCGTGGCGAAGCCCATGTCAAGACCGGAACCCTGAACACCGTGCGCGCGATCGCCGGGTTCAGCCGCGATAACAATGGCAATACCTGGGCCGTGGTGGCGATCCTCAACGATACGAAGCCATGGGGTGCGTCGTCGGTACTGGACCAGGTGCTGCTGGACCTGTATCGCCAGCCGAAACTGGCGGCGGCAGCGCCCGTTCTCTAGGCCACACCGCCGTCCTCCTGTGGGAGAGGCTCGTGCCCTCCCACGGGTGCTCCGGCGTCGGTCCTCAAGCCTGTACTTCCTCTGCGGCCACTCGGTCCCTGCCCGCCTGCTTGGCCACATACACCGCCGAGTCAGCACGCAACAGCAAACCGTCAACGCCTTCATCCACCCGCCAGCTCGCCACCCCGAAGCTGGCAGTCACGATGCCCACCGGTTCCATTGGCGCACTGCGCAACGACTGCCATAACTCCATCGCCAGGCGGTAGGCCTGCTCGCCATCAGTGTTGGGGCACAGCACCATGAACTCCTCGCCACCCAGGCGGCAGAACACATCCGTACGGCGCAGACGCTGGCCGATGCGTTTGCACAGCTCCTGCAACACGCCGTCGCCGACCCCGTGCCCATGCAGGTCGTTGATTCGCTTGAAGTGATCGATATCCAGCATGATCACCGACAGCGCTCCGGCCGTGCGGTTGAGGCGGAGCATCTCGGTCTTGAGGCGATCCTGGAAATACCGACGGTTATGGATGCCGGTCAGGGAGTCGGTGATGGACAACGTACGCAGCTCTTCTTCCACGCGCTTGAGGTCGGTGATATCCGACACATAACCGTGCCACAACGTACCGCCTGCCGGCAGTTCTTCCGGTGTGGCTTCGCCTCGAATCCAGCGCAGGCCTCGTTGTGGCAATTGCACACGGTACTCTTCGCGCCAATGGCTCAATTGCAGCGCCGACAAACGAATCGACGCGCGTACCCGCTCCACATCCAGGGGATGAATGCGCTCGAAGACTTTCTTCGCATCCTGCTGCAACATCCCGGTCTCGATTTCATAAATATCGCGCATGCCATCGCTGGCGTAGATAAAGCGCCAGTTATCCTGGGGCTCCAGGGTGAACTGGAAAATCCCGCCAGGCACATGGGCGCTGAGTTTTTTCAGCAAGCGATCCCGCGCCGCCAATGCCTCGTAAGCGCGCTTTTGCTCAGTCACATCCAGGTAGATCGCCAGGTATCCCACCCATAAACCGTGGTCATCCAGCAACACCGTGCCGAGCATGTTGACCGTCAGCTGGCTGCCGTTCTCGCGAACCAAGGTCCATTCACTGGCCTCATGCTGGCTGTCCGGGCTTTCCACCAGCATCGCCTGGCTCGGCGGGATCCGTTTGCCCAGCGCCACGCTCAAACTGGTGGCCCGCGCTTCCAGTTCTGCGGGCACATGCAGGCTTTCAAGCGTCGAGCGCCCCAACACCTGCTCGGCCTTGAAGCCAAGCATCTGCTCGGCGCCGGCGTTAAATGTATTGATCACCCCACGCAGATCGGTGGCAATGATCGCCACCTGGGTGGCGGCATTCAATACGCTGCGCAACTGGCCATGGGCGCCGCGCAATTCCTGTTCACGGGCGCGTAACTGCATGGTGCGTTGTTGCACCAGTTTCAACGCACGTTGGCGCTGGCTGACAAGGACGTAGAGCAAGGCGCTGAGTAACAGGCTAAGCAGCCCGCCCATGGCCAGGATCAACGCCAATGATGAGTAATTGGCCTGCTCAAACATCTCGCTGGGGCGCAAGCTAAGCGCGTAGACATGGTCGCCCAGGGTCAGGCGGCGCACGGCGCTGAGGTCGCTGTCGACCCGTGCGCTACCGGACTCGTACAACAGCCGCTGTTGCAGGTCGGATGTGTCGACAATCTGCATCGCCAGGTTATCGCGGTCGGGTCTGGGCAGGCCCTCGGCCACCAGTTGGCGCATGCTGATCACAGCCATTACAAAGCCGTGGGGCTCAGTCGCTCCATGGGCCGTGACCGGCGCCACCAACAACACCCCGGTGGCGTAGGCGGGTTCCACACCCACCAATTGCATGGGTTGCGACACCGCCAGCTTGCCGCTCTTTTGCGCACGCTCAAGGGCCGATCGGCGCAGGGGTTGGGCCAGCAGGTCAAAGCCCAGGGGCGAGACGAGCAGGCTCAGGGTCTGGCTGTACAGCACCGGTACGTATTCATCACGCTCGGCGGCGGGTGCCAGTTCGCCGTTTGCATTCAGCTCGCGAATGTTGAAGGGCGTACCGCGCTGGCGAGACACCTGCTGCTCAAACAGCTTGCGCTGATCACGCGACACCCGTGGTGCCCACGCATAGGCGCGGGCGCGCTGCAGCAAGGGCTGGGCGAAACCCTCGAATTCTTCGCGGGACACTTCATCGGAGTTGACGAAGAAACGCCGCAGGCTTCCCAGGCGCTGCTCCTGGTCCTCGAAACGCTCTTGCAAGCGGCTGAATCGCTCGTTGACCAGCAACTGGAAACGCTGGCGCTCCTGTTGTTGGTCGAGGTCGGACGCCGCCCAGGCGACGATGGTTGTCAACGTACAACCCGCCAGTAATACCACCAACGCCACCAGCCAAGCCGACGCCTGCTCACTGATAAAGCCTAGGATTTTCGGGCGAACGGCTTGCAACGACATAGGCAACACTCACAACGCCAGCGTGCGGGGGGGTGTCACTTTGGCTAGGTTTTAGTTATAGCCATCGGTCCAGGGTTTGACCAGCGCAAAAAAAGCCGCAAGCCCGGAAAAATCCAGGCTTGCGGCTCATGAGCCGGACAATCAACGCGCGGTGATTTTCCAGGCCCGGTGGATCTTGGCATTGCGAGCAAAATCCGGGTCGATGGTCTTGTCGCTGATTTCCTCCACCGCATAGCGTGCGCTGAGGTTGTCCTCCAGTTGGAACTTGCGGAAGTTGTTCGAGAAATACAGCACGCCGCCCGGTGCCAGGCGGGCCATGGCCAGGTCGAGCAACTGCACGTGGTCACGCTGCACGTCGAAGATACCTTCCATGCGCTTGGAGTTGGAGAAGGTCGGCGGGTCGATGAAGATCAGGTCGAACTCATCGCGGCTGGCTTCCAGCCACGCCATCACATCACCCTGCTCCAGGCGGTTCTTGTCGGAGAAACCGTTGAGCGAAAGGTTGCGACGTGCCCAGTCCAGGTAGGTCTTGGACAGGTCGACGCTGGTGGTGCTGCGCGCACCGCCCTTGGCCGCATGCACACTCGCCGTGGCGGTGTAGCAATACAGGTTGAGGAAGCGCTTGCCGGCCGCCTCTTTCTGGATGCGCATGCGCATCGGGCGATGGTCGAGGAACAGCCCGGTGTCGAGGTAATCGGTCAGGTTGACCAGCAACTTCACGCCGCCTTCGCTGACTTCGGTGAACTTGCCCTGGGCGCTCTGGCGTTCGTACTGCTTGGTGCCGCTCTGGCGCTCGCGACGCTTGACCACCACGCGGCTCTTGTCGATGTTCAACGCCTGGGGAATGGCCGCCAGGGCATCGAACATGCGCGCCGAAGCTTTCTCCGGGTCGATGGACTTCGGCGCAACGTATTCCTGCACGTGCACCCAATCGTGGTACAGGTCGATGGCCATGGAGTATTCCGGCATGTCGGCATCGTACACACGGTAGCAGTCCACACCTTCACGCTTGGCCCACTTGCCCAGTTGCTTGAGGTTCTTTTGCAGGCGGTTGGCAAACATCTGCCCGCCTTCGCTCAAGCGCGCCTGCTCAACCACAGGGGCCGGCGCGGGCGCAGGTTTGATCGGGTTGCCGTTCTTGTTGTACTGGCGCTCTTGCGGCTCAGTCGGGGCCTGGTCATAAGCCGCTTGCTCACGTTCGGCCTGGCGCTGTTCCGGGGTACGGCGTTCGCCGGTGACGAACTGGTCCGGGTTGACCTTGATCAGCAACAGTTTGCACGGCAAGGCGCCGTTCCAGAACGCATATTGCTTGTGGCTGCGGATACCCATGCGCTTGCCCAGGTCCGGGGCACCGGTGAACACCGCGGCTTCCCAACCCATGCACGCCTGGCGCAGGCGCTCGCCGAGGTTCTGGTAGAGGTACAACAGGCTGGCTTCGTCACCCAGGCGTTCGCCGTAGGGTGGGTTGCAGATCACCAGGCCTTTCTGGTTCTGGTCCGGGCGCGGCTCGAAGGTGCCGACTTCGCCCTGATAGATCTTGATCCAGTGGCTGAGACCGGCACGCTCGACGTTGTTACGCGCGGGCTGGATCAGGCGCGGGTCCGCCTCGTAGCCACGAATCCACAGCGGTGGCTTGTTCATGCCGATGGCGGCACGTTCGCTGGCTTCGGTGTGAAGCTTTTTCCACAGCGCCGGCACGTGACCGAGCCAGGCGGTGAAGCCCCACTGCTCGCGATTCAGGTTGGGCGCCATGTCGGCAGCGATCATCGCGCCTTCCACCAGGAAGGTACCGACACCGCACATCGGGTCAGTCAGCGCGCCGCCTTCAGCCGCAATGCGCGGCCAGCCGGCGCGGATCAGGATCGCGGCCGCCAGGTTTTCCTTCAATGGTGCAGCACCCTGCTGCAGGCGGTAACCGCGCTGGTGCAGGCTGTGGCCGGAGAGGTCCAGGGACAGGATCGCTTCGCCACGGTCCAGCCGCAGGTGGATGCGCAGGTCCGGGTTGATCTTGTCGATGGACGGACGTTCGCCGGTTGGGGTGCGCAACTTGTCGACGATCGCATCCTTGACCTTCAGCGCACCGAAGTGGGTGTTATCGATGCCTGAACCATGCCCGCTGAATTCCACGGCCAGGGTGCCGTCGGCGACCATATGGTCTTGCCACTCGATATCCAGCACGCCGTGGTAGAGGTCTTCGGCGTCCTTCATCGGGAAGCGCTTGAGCACCAGCAATACACGGTTGGCCAGGCGCGACCAGAGGCACAGGCGGTAGGCGGTTTCCATGTCGGCCATGCCGCGCACGGCCGAGGTGTGCTCGCGGGCTTCCTCAAGGCCAAGCCCGACGGCTTCCTCGATCAGCAGGCCTTCGAGGCCCTTGGGGCAAGTGAGGAAGAGTTCAAAACGGTCCGACATGGGCAATCCAGGCTTTTCAGCAATAAATGAACGGGCAACGCATCGCCGGTTCGGTTTTCAATCAGGCACTTTTCTTGAAGAGTGCCCGCGTGGCACGAATGTGCCGTCCCACCCCGCCTGCCGGGCCTTTTGGCCTTGATTGACGGGGCAGATAGATCATCTGATGAAACAAAAAGAAATATTCCGACCCTTCGTCGAATAATAACCGACTGCAACGGGCGGTCTTTCTCACTAAGGGACTGAACCAATCCTCTTCGCAGGGCACATCATAGCTGGCTTTACCCCATAAATGGGGCGAAAAGCCAGCCCAGCTTATGGCTATAGCATCGTTATCGTTACGTGCTTATGACAAAACGATCATTGAATCCATGTGACCTATTGGTTAGAACTCAACACAGGTTGGCGCCGTAACGGTGTCGACACTTTGGCTCGCCACGCCGGCAGCGAGCCCACCAACGGCAGAAAAACTCTGCCCGGCCTCGGACGAGGCCGAAGGATATCTAGACAGTCAACAAGTGAGGGAAACACCCTATGAGAAGACTTAAGCGTGATCCGTTGGAAAGAGCATTTTTACGCGGATATCAATATGGCGTTCATGGCAAATCCCGTGAGCTTTGCCCATTTACTCTACCGTCGGTACGCCAAGCCTGGATCAACGGCTGGCGAGAAGGACGCGGCGACAACTGGGACGGTATGACAGGCACTGCGGGCATCCACAGACTCAACGAACTTCACGCCGTCGGCTAATCAAGGGCATTTAATTCCGACACCACCACGAATATGTAACGACTTAACCACGCACGCCTTATCCAGGCGGCGGGCTTCGGCCCAGGGGCTCCTCTTAAGGAGCCCTTTTTATTGCGCGCCTCTCAGGCCTTGGGCAAGGCTGCAATGGCATCCACCGACTGACGAATCAACGCCGGGCCCTTGTAGATAAAGCCGGAATACAACTGCACCAGGCTCGCGCCCGCGGCGATCTTTTCGGCTGCGTGCTTGCCTTCGGTGATACCGCCCACCGCGATGATCGGCAAACGCCCCGCCAGCTCGGCTGCCAGTACCTTGACGATGTGCGTGCTCTTGTCCCGAACCGGCGCGCCTGACAGGCCGCCCGCCTCGTCACCATGGGCCAGGCCTTCGACGCCCACGCGGCTGAGGGTGGTATTGGTGGCAATCACCGCGTCCATCCCCGACTCCACCAGGGCCTGGGCCACCAGCACGGTCTCTTCATCACTCATGTCCGGAGCGATCTTGATCGCCAGGGGCACACGCTTGCCGTGGCGTACCGCCAGGTCTTCCTGGCGCTGGCGCAAGGCTTCGAGCAATTGCTTGAGGGAGTCGCCGAACTGCAGGCTGCGCAAGCCCGGGGTGTTGGGCGAGCTGACGTTGACCGTGACATAACTGGCGTGGGCGTAGACCTTGTCCAGGCAAATCAGATAGTCATCCACGGCACACTCGACCGGCGTGTCGAAATTCTTGCCGATATTGATCCCAAGGATGCCCTTGTACTTCGCCGCCTGAACCCGCGCCAACAGATGATCAACCCCCAGGTTGTTGAACCCCATGCGGTTGATGATCGCCTCGGCTTCCGGCAAGCGGAAAATCCGTGGCTTGGGGTTGCCCGGTTGTGGGCGTGGGGTCACCGTGCCGATTTCAACAAAACCGAACCCCAACTGCGCAAAACCGTCGATTGCCGCGCCGTTCTTGTCCAGGCCGGCAGCCAGCCCCACCGGGTTGGGAAAGTCGAGCCCCATCACCGACACCGGCATTTTCGCGGGTGCCTTGCATACCAGGCCATTGAGCCCCAGGCGGCCACCCGCACCGATCAGGTCCAGGGACAGATCGTGGGAGGTTTCCGGAGAGAGTTTGAACAACAGCTGGCGGGCCAGGGTATACATGGGCGGGCTAGACTCGGATGGCGGCGAAAGGTGGCGGCGATTATAGCCGGGGTGATGGGCTGCATGCGAGGCGTGCCGCCCAATCGTCAGTTGCGCAACGCCACCAGCTCCTCATAGCGCGCCCAGATCTTTTCGGCATAGCGCATGCGCAACGCTTCCCGCTCGGGCCCCATCCCCGCCCCCACATTGTAGGAACCCACGGCCGTCCAGTTGTAGCCAAAGCGCTCGATGAACTGCGCAAGAATGGACGCACCCACCTCCACCGAAAGGCAAGGTTCACTCAACAGGCGCTCTTCGGTAATGCCTTGCTTGAGCAGGCGCGGCAAATGAATACTGTTGATCTGCATCAAACCGATATCGCGGGTGCCATTGCTGTTGCTGTAATTCATCGCATGCGCGCGGTACCCCGACTCCACCGCTGCAATGGCCTGCAGCAATTCAGCTTCGATGTCATAGCGGGCTGCCACCTCTTCCCAGCAGTAAGCCAGTGCCTCATTGCTCCACACCAGCACCGCCAGCAACAGGCCGGTGTACCAGGGTTTACCCATGACTCACCTGGCCGCAGGCCGAACATATGCGGCCCACGCGCCCCTGCCCGGCCCGGCGCGGCTCATGCTCCTCGATACTCACGGCACAGGTGAAACGATAGCCCCTGCCATAGATCGTCTTGATGAAGCCCTTGTCCGCCCTGAGGTGCTTACGCAAGGAATAGATGCAACGGGTCAACGACTCCTCCGCAACTTCCCCATGGGGCCATGCCAGTTCCAGAAGCCGATCCTTGGTCATCAGTTCGCCGCCGGAAACCAGCAGCAGCCGCAGCACGTGCCACTCCTTGGGCGGCAATTGAATATCCACGCCGTCACCGGTCAACCGGCCATCACCGTGAAGGGTCCAGCGCGCAAAAAACAGGGTTGCCGTCGTCATTCGCTCACTCAAGACGGTCATACATACCTCTGCATCCGACTACTGACATTGACGGTCCTCATTGCCAGTGCCGGCCAAACCACGAGAGACATGACTATAGAAATCTGGCGGTCGAACCACGCTAGGAAAAACCCCATACATCCGAGGCTTTGTGGGAGACCATGCGTAAGACGTTTCTTCATCACCCCTCACTGAGCATCACTGTCGAGATAAACCTCATGCCGCTCCCCTTCGATCGATCCGCCTGTGGGCTGACGATCATTGAAGGGCTTTGCGACAGGCCGAACGAACGCACGTTGCACGCGCTCGTATTGAGCCTGGGTCAGGAGGGGCGGCCCCACGGCGCCGTTGAGTGTTCTCGGCTCATGACCTACCGCCCGAGCCTGGATCACGAATAGGCGCACCTCGCCTCCACGGCTTGCCACCTTGCCCCGCGCCAAGGACTCGGCGTCACGCTGAAAGCCCCCTATCCACAGGCGCCGGCCCTGAGGCACCCGAATCACCGTGCTGATGCCCACATTCCCCACCACAGGCGATTGTTTACGGTTCCGGCCCTTGCCCAGTTGCTGACCATCGACAGCGTTGATCTGCATCTCGATTTCATTGCCATGGGTGAAGCGCGGCAACACGCTGACCTGGGTGCCGTACCGAACGGGCTGCCAGTCGCCACCGTCTTCTCCAGGTCGTGGCAGATAAAAAGTCTGGTTGTCCTGGAATACGGCGGGAACATTTTCCTGGGCCAATATCACGGGCAGTGTCACCACCCTGGCCCGCCGTCGACGCTCCAGCGCAGTGACCAACGCCATGAAGCGATTATCTTCCGAAGGCTCCAGCACTCGCGTCGCCGCGGCTGAAGGGTTGGCCTCGTCAGGCCAGCCCATCTCCATCTTCCTGAGTTCCTCGCTGTCCACGTCCACCAGCCATAACGACACCTCGATGGCCCGCTTGGGCATATCCAGTTCCGCGACGAGTCGTTCGATAAAACGCACCTGGGCAGGGGTGCCCTTGATCAACAGGCTGTTGGTATCCGGGTACGCAAATACCGAAAGGCTCTTGTCAGCCAGCATGTCATTCGCTGGTTGCGGGTTACGCCTGCGCTCGTTGGCCAACAGGGTCTCGATCATCGACGCCACCCCCGGCACATTCACATGGTCATCGCCCATGGCGTACCGACGGTCGGCCACGTGGGTGTTGAACACCTGCACCACACCGAATGTGTGGGGGCCCACGCGCAAATCAGCCTGCGGCCGGTCCAGCGTTTGCGCGAGCCGCAACACCTGGTCCACATAGTTCGACGGCCCGGTCACATAGAACATCCGCTCCCCGCTCTGTCGCAGGGGGTGACGCGAATCATCCAGGCCCGAACGGCGCATGAGCCCAGTCAACTTTTCAACGGAAATATGCCGCAGCGCCACTGCCGAACTTTTCGCCTCGGCGGCGTCGTAGAGGTGCAGCACCTGGCCATCGCTGTGCCAGATCAGGCCGTATTGCCGGGCAACCGCCTCCAGGACCTGCCGCGCGTTGCCGAAGTCGTAGGTGCCGCTGATGCGTCGGCGGGCGGCCTCCCGGCTGACGACGATAGGCAGGCCGAAGGGCACTGACAACGCGGTAAAAAACGTGTGAAGGCTTTCATCCTGTGCCTGGTAGGTCTCCCCCCACGCAGACGCGCAGCCCAGCATCAGTACAGCGCATAGCAGCCAGCGGCAAGGCCAATGAACGGTCGTGGTTGCGGATAAGTCAGCGTACACCGTGGGATTCCTGGGCGGTCTGGCGTAAAGAGTCAGCCATACTGAAAGCCGGCCGGGTTTCAATCTTGATGAAAAGTTGACGGCGAACGGCGCCTGTCGCCCCGTGGCATGTGCCTTGCTTTGCACTCTGCATCAGAGCACGCGCCAACGACGGAGCGGGCTTACGGACAAAGGCGTCGTTACCTGCAATGGCCTACACCGCCATCTGAAGGGACGACGTTTTTTTTTGAACGAAAAGGTAGGCACTGATGAACGATTCGGTAGGCAGCAGCCCGATAAAAGACCCTCTGGCCTGGGTCAGCGGCAGTGACGCCCCGGAAAAGAGCAGCCTCGACCTGGGCTTCATGGCCTTGACCGACTGCGCCTCGCTGGTGGTTGCGGCAACCCAGGGGTTCGCCCAACCCTATGGTTTGACGCTGAACCTCAAGCGCCAGTCGTCATGGGCCAGCCTGCGCGACAAACTGGTCAGCGGCGAACTGGATGCCGCCCACGGCCTGTATGGCCTGATCTATGCCGTGCACCTGGGCATTGGCGGCACCGCCCCGACCGACATGGCGGTGCTGATGGGGCTGAACCAGAATGGCCAGAGCATCAACCTGTCCCACGGCCTGCAACAGCAAGGCGTGGTCACTCCTGAGGCGCTGGATCGCCACGTGCACCAAAGCCGAACACCGTTGACCTTCGCCCAGACCTTTCCCACCGGTACCCATGCGATGTGGCTGTATTACTGGCTGGCGAGCCAAGGCATTCACCCGTTGCAGGATGTGGAGAGCGTGGTGGTACCGCCACCACAAATGGTCGCGCACCTGCAGGCCGGGCGTATCGACGGCTTCTGTGTCGGCGAACCCTGGAGCGCCAGCGCAGTCAAGCAAAACCAAGGCTTCACCTTGGCGACCAGCCAGGCAATCTGGCCCAATCATCCGGAAAAAGTCCTCGGCTGCACCCAAGCCTTTATCGACCAATACCCCAATACCGCCCGCGTGCTGGTCATGGCGATCCTTGAAGCCAGTCGTTTTATCGAGCAAAGCACCGAGAACCGTCGCTCCACCGCTCAGTTGCTCAGCGCCCGCGAGTACCTCGACGCCCCGCTCGACTGCATCGAGCCGCGCCTGCTGGGTCACTACGACGATGGCCTCGGTAACCAGTGGCAAGACCCCCATGCGCTGCGGTTCTTTGCCGATGGAGCAGTGAACCTGCCGTATCTGTCCGACGGCATGTGGTTCATGACCCAATTTCGTCGCTGGGGCCTGTTGCGCGAAGACCCGGACTACCTCGGCGTGGCGCGGCAGGTCCAGCAACTGGCGCTCTATCGCCAGGCCGCCGCGGCACTTGGGTTGCCTGCCAGGGACCAGGACATGCGCAGCAGCCAATTGATCGACGGCAAGATCTGGGACGGCGCCGACCCCGTCGCCTATGCCCGCAGCTTCCGCCTGCATGCCATGGCCGACCACGCCAGCCGCCAAGCCCTGCGCTGACAGGAGGACTGATATGTTGCGAATCCTGTTGATCAACGACACCCCGCGCAAGGTCGGGCGCCTCAAGGCGGCACTGATAGAGGCCGGTTTCGAGGTGATCGACGAGTCCGGCCTGACCATCGACCTGCCCGCGCGCGTCGAAACGGTGCGTCCGGATGTGATCCTGATCGATACCGAGTCACCCGGCCGCGATGTCATGGAGCAAGTGGTGCTGGTCAGCCGCGACCAACCCCGGCCCATCGTCATGTTTACCGACGAGCACGACCCCAGTGTGATGCGCCAGGCGATCAAATCCGGCGTCAGTGCGTACATCGTTGAAGGCATCCAGGCCCAGCGCCTGCAGCCCATCCTCGACGTGGCCATGGCACGCTTCGAAAGCGACCAGGCCCTGCGCGCCCAGTTGCACGCCCGCGACCAGCAGTTGGCCGAGCGCAAGCGCATCGAACTGGCCAAGGGCCTGCTGATGAAAATGAAGGCCTGCAACGAGGAAGAGGCCTACACCCTGATGCGCCGCCAGGCCATGAGCCGCCAGCAGAAACTGATCCAGGTGGCGGAGCAGATCATCGCCATGAGCGAGCTGCTCGGCTGACCTGGCTCAGCTCTTGCTAAAGAATCTTCACAGGTAACCAACGGCGGTTGCCCCTCCACGACAAAGACGTCGCACATCCGGTTTGCCCTCGCGAACCCGGTGGCGGCGTTTTTTCGTTTTGGCCCCAGTGCATGGGGCCGGTGGGGCGGCCTTAGCCGGCTGTTCCATCACCAGGCCTTCTTACAAGACTCCCAACCGTTGAGGTGCGTGATGAAATCAAGCTTCTGGAAATCCGGGCACACCCCGACCCTGTTTGCCGCGTTCCTGTATTTCGACCTGAGCTTCATGGTCTGGTACCTGCTGGGCCCCCTGGCGGTGCAGATTGCCGCCGACCTGCATCTGACCACCCAACAGCGCGGCCTGGTAGTCGCGACGCCGATCCTGGCGGGCGCGGTGCTGCGCTTCCTGATGGGCATGCTGGCCGACAAGCTGTCGCCCAAGACCGCCGGGCTGATCGGCCAGGTGATTGTGATCGCGGCGTTGTTCATCGCCTGGAAAGTGGGAATCCACAGCTACGAACAAGCGTTGCTGCTGGGGCTGTTCCTCGGTATGGCCGGTGCGTCCTTTGCCGTCGCCCTGCCCCTGGCCTCCCAGTGGTATCCGGCCGAACACCAGGGCAAAGCGATGGGCATCGCGGGAGCCGGCAACTCCGGTACCGTGTTTGCAGCCCTGCTGGCACCGGTACTGGCCGCCGCGTTTGGCTGGAGCAATGTGTTCGGCTTCGCCCTGATCCCGTTGATCCTGACCCTGATCGTCTTCGCCTGGCTCGCGCGCAATGCGCCTGAACGCCCGAAAGCCAAGTCCATGAGTGACTACTTCAAGGCCCTGGGTGACCGCGACAGTTGGTGGTTCATGTTCTTCTACAGCGTGACCTTCGGTGGCTTTATCGGCCTGGCCAGCGCCCTGCCCGGCTACTTCAACGACCAGTACGGCCTGAGCCCGGTGACCGCCGGTTACTACACCGCCGCCTGCGTGTTTGGCGGCAGCCTGATGCGCCCGCTGGGCGGCGCGCTGGCAGACCGTTTCGGCGGGATTCGCACCCTGCTGGGCATGTACAGCGTGGCGGCAATTTGCATCGCGGCAGTGGGTTTCAACCTGCCCAGCTCCTACGCGGCACTGGCCTTGTTCGTCTGCACCATGCTCGGCCTGGGCGCCGGCAATGGCGCAGTGTTCCAACTGGTGCCCCAGCGCTTCCGGCGTGAAATTGGCGTGATGACCGGCCTGATCGGCATGGCCGGCGGTATCGGCGGCTTCGCGCTGGCGGCGGGCATGGGCGCCATCAAGCAGAGCACCGGCAGCTATCAACTGGCCTTGTGGTTGTTCGCCAGCCTGGGCGTGTTGGCCTGGTTCGGCCTGCACGGCGTCAAGCGGCGTTGGAGAACCACCTGGGGTTCGGCCGCCGTGACCGCCGCACGCGTCTGATGAGCCTGCAACTGAGCGTCGCCCAGGCCAGCGCCATCGGCCCCCGCGCCGAAAACCAGGATGCCCTGCGCGTGGTCACCCCCGTGGCGGAACTGGCCGCGAGCAAGGGCTACCTGTGCGCGCTGGCCGACGGTGTCAGCCAGTGCGCCGACGGTGGCCTGGCCGCGCGCTCGACCTTGCAGGCCCTGGCCCTGGACTACTACGCCACGCCGCAAACCTGGGGCGTGGCCCAGGCACTCGAACGTTTATTGCTCGCACAGAATCGCTGGCTGCAAGCCAATGGCGGCGGCCAGCCGCTGCTGACCACCCTCAGCGCCCTGGTGTTTCGCGGCCAGCGCTTTACGCTGGCACATGTCGGCGATTGCCGGGTGTATCGCTGGCTGGACGATGAGCTGCAGCGCATCAGCGCGGACCACGTGTGGGAACAACCGGGCATGCAGCACGTGCTCAAGCGCGCCCTCGGCCTGGATCAACACCTGGTGCTGGACTTCCTCGATGGCGAACTGCGTGAGGGCGAATGTTTCCTGCTGCTCAGCGATGGCGTATGGGCCACCCTAGGCGACCACAGCATCCGTGCGATCCTGCGCGAGCAGACCGACCTCGACCTCGCGGTGACCACCCTGGTCAACGCCGCACACCTGGCGGGTAGCCAGGACAATGCCAGCGCCCTGCTGGTGCGCATCGATCAACGGGGCGCAGCCACCCTCGGCGACGCCCTGGTGCAGTTGCAGCAATGGCCACTGCCGCCGCCGCTCAAGGTTGGCCAACACTTTGAAGGCTGGCAGGTGGAATGCGTGCTGGCGCAGAGCCGTCAGTCCTTACTGTACCGGGTCCGCGATGCCCAGCAGCAACCCTGGCTGCTCAAGACCCTGCCCCTGAGCCGCGACGACGACAGCGACGCCGGCCAAGCCCTGCTCTCGGAGGAGTGGTTTCTACGCCGAGTGGCCGGCCGCGCGTTTCCTGAAGTCCACCCCGCCAGCGGGCGTCAGCATTTGTACTACGTGATGCGTGAATACCCAGGGCAAACCCTCGCCGAACTGTTCCAGCACCAAGGCCCATTACCCTTGGCGCAATGGCAGTCCATCGCTGAACGGTTGTTGCGCGCGGTGGGCCTGCTGCACCGCCGACAAATCCTGCACCGCGACATCAAGCCGGAAAACCTGCTGCTGGGCGACGACGCCGAGTTGCGTGTGCTGGATTTCGGCCTGGCCTACTGTCCGGGCCTGTCCGAAGACCGCGCCCACCTGCTGCCCGGTACCCCGAGCTTTATTGCACCCGAGGCATTTAATGGCGAACGTCCTACGGCGCAACAAGATTTGTACAGTGTTGGCGTCAGCCTGTATTACCTGCTGACCGGGCATTATCCCTACGGCGAAATCGAAGCCTTCCAACGGCCAAGGTTCAACTTGCCGGTCAGCGCCAGTCGCTATCGTCCCGATTTGCCGGACTGGCTGCCCCACAGCCTGGAACGGGCCGTGGCCGCCGATCCCACCCAGCGCTACGAAACCGCCGAAGAATGGTTGCTGGTGCTGGAACAGGCCGACCGCCACGAACTCAGCGTGCGACCACGCCCGCTGCTGGAGCGCGAACCCCTGAAGGTCTGGCGGACCCTGGCGCTGGTCTCACTGCTGATCAACCTGGTGCTGCTCTACACGCTGTACCTGTAGGAACGAGCGTGCTTGCGCCTACAGCCTGACCATGCGCCAGATGTGGGCAGCGCGCGTTCAAATGGTGCGAAAAAACAGGGAATGAAGAGCGATTGAGCCAATAAATGCGAGGGTCATGCAACTTGGCACAACCACTGCATTAGCTTTCCCAACACCCAACATATAGCCGCACCTTCAACGTCGAAGGGTCGAGCTTCCCGAGAGAACGGGACCAGGACAAAGGCGTCCTCGCTAGGTAACTAGCGGGGACGCCTTTTTTTGTTTGCGCGTGATGGGTCGAACCCATGCGGAGAACGATATGAAAAAACTCAAATTAGTGATGATCGGCAACGGCATGGCCGGGGTCCGCACCCTGGAAGAACTGCTCAAGCTGAGCAACGAGCTGTACGACATCACCGTGTTCGGCGCCGAGCCCCACACCAACTACAACCGCATCCTGCTCTCGCCGGTGCTGGCCGGTGAGCAAACCTTCGAAGAGATCGTACTCAACGACCTCGACTGGTACCTGGACAACCACGTCAAGCTGCTGCTCAACCGCAAAGTGGTGCAAATCGACCGGGTCAAACGCAAGGTCATTGCCGAAGACGGGACCGAGGCCGAGTACGATCGCCTGCTGATCGCCACCGGTTCCACACCGTTTATCCTGCCCATTCCGGGCAACACCCTGCAGGGTGTGATCGGCTACCGCGACATCGCCGACACCCAGGCGATGATCGAGACCGCCAAGACCCACAAGCACGCCGTGGTGATCGGCGGCGGCCTGCTCGGCCTGGAAGCCGCCAACGGCCTGATGCTGCGCGGCATGCACGTGACCGTGGTGCACCTCGGCGAATGGCTGCTGGAACGCCAGTTGGACAAGACCAGCGGCCAACTGCTGCAAACCGAATTGGAAAGCCGTGGCCTGGTATTTCGCCTGTGCGAACAGACCCAGGCCCTGCACGACGCCGGCAATGGCCGGGTCGGCTCGGTGCAATTCAAGAATGGCGACATCATCCCCGCCGACCTGGTGGTGATGGCCGCCGGCATCCGGCCCAATACCGAACTCGCGGAAAAATCCGGCATCCCCTGCAACCGTGGGATTCTGGTCAACGACACGATGCAAACCTACGACCCACGCATCTACGCGATCGGCGAATGCGCCAGCCATCGCGGGATTGCCTATGGCCTGGTAGCGCCACTGTTCGAGCAGGCCAAGGTGTGTGCCAACCATCTGGCCCAACTGGGCTTTGCCACCTACAAGGGCTCGGTGACTTCGACCAAGCTGAAGGTCACCGGCATCGACCTGTTCTCCGCTGGCGACTTCATGGGCGGCGAAGGCACCGAGACCATCACCCTCTCCGATCCGATTGGCGGCGTTTACAAGAAGCTGGTGATCAAGGACGACATCCTCGTCGGCGCCTGCCTGTACGGTGACACCGCCGACGGCGGTTGGTATTTCCGACAAATCCGTGAGAACCACGCAATTGGCGAGATCCGCGACCACCTGATGTTCGGCGAAAACGCCCTGGGTGACGTCGGCCATCAAGGCCAGGACAAAGCCATGAGCATGGCCGACAACGCCGAAGTCTGCGGCTGCAATGGCGTGTGCAAGGGCACCATCGTCAAGGCTATCCAGGAACACGGGCTGTTCAGCGTCGACGAGGTGAAAAAACACACCAAGGCCGCCAGCTCCTGCGGTTCCTGCGCCGGGTTGGTGGAACAGATCCTGATCAACACCGTGGGCGGTGCAGCCGATGTCAAACCCAAGAGCGAAAAAGCCATCTGCGGTTGCAGCGACCTCAACCACGGGCAAATCCGCCAGGCCATCCGCGAACAGCACTTGCTGACCATCGCCGACACCATGGGCTACCTGAACTGGCGCACCCCGAACGGCTGCGCCACCTGCCGCCCGGCGCTGAACTACTACCTGATTTCCACCTGGCCGGGTGAAGCCAAGGACGATCCGCAATCGCGCCTGATCAACGAACGGGCCCACGCCAATATTCAGAAAGACGGCACCTACTCCGTCGTCCCACGGATGTGGGGCGGTGTGACCAATCCTTCGGAACTGCGGCGCATCGCCGACGTGGCCGACAAGTACAACGTGCCGATGGTCAAGGTCACCGGCGGCCAGCGCATCGACCTGCTGGGCATCAAGAAGCAGGACTTGCCCGGCGTGTGGAAGGACCTCGACATGCCGTCCGGCCACGCCTACGGCAAATCCATCCGCACCGTGAAGACCTGCGTCGGCAGCGAGTTCTGCCGCTTCGGCACGCAGAACTCCACACAGCTGGGAATCGAACTGGAGCATGACCTGTTCAACATGTGGTCGCCGCATAAGGTGAAGCTGGCGGTGTCCGGTTGCCCACGCAATTGCTCGGAAGCCGGTATCAAGGACGTCGGCATTATCGGTGTGGACTCCGGCTGGGAGATGTACATCGGTGGCAACGGCGGGATCAAGACCGAAGTCGCCGAGTTCTTCGTCAAGCTCAAGACCGCCGAGGAAGTGCGCGAATACAACGGCGCGTTCCTGCAGCTGTACCGCGAAGAGGCCTTTTACCTGGAACGCACCGTGCACTACCTGCAACGGGTGGGCATGGACCACATCAAGAAAGCCGTACTGGAAGACCCGGCCCGGCGCAAGGCCCTCAATGAGCGCCTGCAATTCTCCCTGTCGTTCGAACAGGACCCGTGGAAAGAACGCCTGGAACAGCCGCTGCTGAAAAAGGAGTTCGAGGTCATCCCCGTCAAACAACTGGAGGTGCCGGCATGAACTGGTTGGATATCTGTGCCCTCGACGAGATCAACACCCTGGGCTCGCGCATCATCAATGGACCCAAAGGCGACATCGCGATTTTTCGTACCAGCGACGACGAAGTCTTTGCCCTCGACGACCGCTGCCCGCATAAGGGCGGCCCGCTGTCCCAAGGCCTGATCTACGGCAAACGCGTGGCCTGCCCGCTGCACAACTGGCAGATTGACCTGGCGTCCGGCGAAGCCCTGGCGCCGGATATCGGCTGCGCCCATCATCATCCCGCCCGTGTGGAAAACGGCCGGGTGATGCTGGCCCTGCGGGACGCCGGTTGATGAACCGCCAGACCACCGCGTCCACCTGCTGTTACTGCGGGGTGGGGTGCGGCGTGCTGATCGAGCATGACGGCGAACAGATCCTCGGCGTGCAAGGCGACCCCAACCACCCGGCCAACTTCGGCAAGCTGTGCAGTAAAGGCGCCAGCCTGCATTTGACCGGCGACCTCAGCGCCCGCGCCTTGTACCCGGAGTTGCGCCTGGGCAAGGGCCTGGCCCGCACCCGCACCAGTTGGGACACCGCCCTGGAACATGCGGCCAACGTATTCGCCGAGACCATCGCCGAACACGGGCCCGACAGCGTGGCCTTCTACATCTCCGGGCAGTTGCTGACCGAGGATTACTACAGCTTCAACAAGCTGGCCCGGGCCCTGGTCGGCACCAACAATATCGATAGCAACTCGCGGCTGTGCATGTCCTCGGCGGTGGTCGGCTACAAGCGCAGCCTGGGCGCCGATGCGCCGCCATGCAGCTATGAAGATCTCGAATGCAGCGACTGCGTGATGATCGTCGGCAGCAATATGGCCTACGCCCACCCGGTACTGTTCCGACGCCTGGAAGAGGCCAAGGCACGGCGGCCGCAGATGAAAGTCGTGGTGATCGACCCGCGCCGCACAGATACCTGTGATTTGGCTGACCTGCACCTGGCGATCCTGCCGGGCACAGACGTGGCGCTCTTCCACGGGATTTTGCACCTGCTGCTGTGGGAAGACTGGATCGACCGTGATTTTATCCAGGCCCACACCGACGGCCTGGCCGCACTCAAACGCCTGGTGCACGACTACACGCCACAGATGGTCACGCAGTTGTGCGGCATCAGCGTCGAGCAATTACGCCTGTGTGCCGAATGGGTAGGCACCTCCAGCAGCTTTTTATCGCTGTGGTGCATGGGGCTCAACCAGTCCACCGCCGGCAGTGCGAAAAACAGCGCGCTGATCAATCTGCACCTGGCGACCGGGACCCTCGGCCGCCCAGGTTGCGGGCCGTTCTCGTTGACCGGCCAGCCAAACGCCATGGGCGGCCGCGAGACGGGCAGCTTGTCCAACCTGCTGCCCGGGCATCGGGAGGCCGCCAACCCCGAGCATCGGGCTGAAGTGGCCGCGTATTGGGGCGTGGAGCAATTACCGGCTACCCCTGGCCTCACTGCCATCGAACTGTTTGAACAGGTGCAGGCGGGCAAGATCAAGGCCCTGTGGATTGCCTGTACCAACCCTGCGCAATCGCTGCCAGACCAGAACAACGTGCGCGCGGCCCTGGCAGCCTGCCCGTTTGTAGTGTTGCAGGAGGCGTTTCGTACCACCGAAACCGCCGCCTATGCCGACCTGCTGTTACCCGCCGCCAGTTGGGGCGAAAAAGAAGGCACGGTGACCAATTCCGAACGGCGTATTTCCCATGTGCGCCAGGCCATTGCCCCTCCGGGTGAAGCTCGTGCGGACTGGGCGATTACCGTGGATTTCGCACAGCGTCTGGAGCGTCGCCTGCGCCCTGGCTTGAACAGCCTGTTCGCGTTCGAGCAACCGGCGCAGCTCTTTGACGAGTACAAGCTGCTGACCCGCGACCGTGACTTGGACCTGTCGGGTATCAGCCATGCCCTGCTCGACCAGATCGGCCCGCAGCAGTGGCCATTTCCCCTGGGCGCCCAGGCTGGAACACCGCGCCTGTACACCGATGGGCTCTTCCCGACCGACAATGGCCGCGCACACTTTATCGCCGATCCCTATCGAGCAGCCAAGGAGCAGCGTGACGCACGCTTCCCCCTGACCCTGATCACCGGACGCCTGCGCGACCAATGGCATGGCATGAGCCGCACCGGCACCGCCGCGCAATTGTTCGGCCACGTCAGTGAGGCGCGGCTCAGCCTGCACCCGGACGAACTGCGCCGGCATCGTTTCAAGGACGGTGACCTGGTCAACCTGAAAAGCCGTCGTGGCCACCTGATCGTCGCGGTCAGCAGCGATGACAGTGTGCGTCCCGGCCAAGCCTTCCTGCCCATGCACTGGGGCGATCGTTTTCTCAAGGGCGGCGTCAATGGCCTCACCCAGCCAGCATTCGATCCGTTATCCAAACAGCCGGAACTCAAGCACAGCGGCGTACGCCTGGAAGCCGTGCAACTGCCGTGGCAGTTGTTTGCACTGATCGAAGGCGATGTTCAGCAACACTTCGAGGCCTTGCGCCCACTGTGCGAGGGCTTTGCCTACGTCAGCCTGAGCCTGGCCGGTCGTGAGCGGCCAGCGTTGCTGGTACGCGCGGCACATACTGAGGCACCCGACCTGCAACTGTTGACCCGTATCGACCAACTGCTGGGCCTGCATGACGGACCGGTGATGGCCTACGACGACCCGCGTCGCTCCATCGGCAAGCGGGTAAAAATCGAGAAAGGCCGTATTACGGCGGTGCGCCTGGCGGGTGAAACCCTGGCCCGCCACTGGCTGCAAAGCCTGTGGCTGGAAGGTCGCACCGACGATCAGTTGCGGCGCTGGCTGTTGGCGCCCTTAAGCGCAGCACCCGGCGGCGCGGCGGCGAGCAGCAAGATCCTGTGCAACTGCAAGAACGTCAGCGAAAACGCGGTGTGTGCCGGCATTGCCCGGGGTCTGGCCCTGGAGGGGCTCAAACAGGAACTGGGCTGCGGCACGCAATGTGGTTCCTGTGTACCGGAAATCAAACGTCTATTGGCCAGCAACCCGCAGCCAATCGCAATCAGTGTGTGAGGGCAACAAAATGAGCGCAAAAGTCTGGCTGGTGGGCGCAGGCCCCGGTGATCCGGAGTTGCTGACCCTCAAGGCGGTACGGGCGATGCACGCCGCCGATGTGGTGCTGATCGATGACCTGGTCAACCCGGCGGTGCTGGAGCATTGCGGCGATGCGCGAGTGATTACCGTCGGCAAACGCGGTGGCTGTCGCTCGACGCCGCAGGATTTTATCCACCGCCTGATGCTGCGCTATGCGCGCCAGGGCAAATGCGTGGTGCGCCTCAAGGGCGGTGACCCCTGCATTTTCGGCCGGGGTGGCGAAGAGGCCACCTGGCTGCGCGAGCGTGGGGTCGAGGTGGAGTTGGTCAACGGAATCACAGCAGGGCTGGCAGGGGCGACGAATTGCGATATTCCCCTGACGTTGCGAGGGGTCAGTCGCGGCGTGACGCTGGTCACCGCACATACCCAAGACGACAGCCGCCTGAACTGGCGAGCCTTGGCCGAGGGCGGCACGACACTGGTGGTTTACATGGGCGTGGCGAAGCTGGAGGAGATTCGCGAGCAATTGCTTGAAGGCGGCATGGCGGCGGATACGCCAGTGGCGATGATCGAAAATGCCTCGCTGGCGCAGCAACGCGAGTGCCGCAGCGAGCTGTGGCGCATGCACGAGGATGCGCAGGCGTTCGCCCTGAAGAGCCCGGCGATCCTGGTGATTGGCCAGGTGGCCGGCATGGCACAGGTCGCCCAGCTGAGAGAAGCCGCCAGCGCCTGAGGCAAATTCCAGGCGAAAAAAAGCCCGGCCTAAGCCGGGCTTTTTTCTACCACTCAGTAATTACTTACTTAGCGGTAGCTTCTACCGACGCTTCTACGCGACGGTTGATGGCACGACCAGCTTCAGTTGCGTTGTCAGCAACTGGGCGGGATTCGCCGTAACCTACTGCGGTGATACGGCTAGGAGCAACGCCGTCTTTAACCAGGACTTGCTTAACAGCGTCAGCACGACGCTGGGACAGCTTCTGGTTGTAAGCGTCTGGACCTACGGAGTCAGTGTGACCAGCAACTTCTACGTTGGTAGCTGGGTACTGAGCCATGAAGTCGGCCAGGTTTTTCACGTCGCCGTAGCTGTTAGGCTTAACAACGGCCTTGTCGAAGTCGAACTTGACGTCCAGCTCAACACGAACAACCTGAGCAACCGGAGCTTCTGGCTCTGGAACTGGCTCTGGAGCTGGTGCTGGGGTAGGAGCTGGAGCAGCTGCGCCAGCGTTACCGCCGAAGTTCACGCCCAGGCCAACCAGTGCGGAGTAGTCCCACTTGCCGTTGTCCAGGTTGTAGTCAGACTCAACGCCAGCACGAGCGAACAGGTTGTTGGTGAAGTAGTACTTCACACCAGCGCCAGCGATAGCCAGGGTCGACTGGTCGCGACCGCTGTGGCCGTCAGCCTGTACGTTGGTACGGCTCTGGTGACCGAAACCACCTTCTACGTATGGACGCAGGGAGTCAACACCGGCCTGACCGAAGTGGTACTGAGCAGTCACGCTGCCAGTGTCACCTTTGATCTTCTGGTTGCCAGTACCGTCGTTCGAACGGGTGTGGTTGGTGGTGTCGTAGTTCAGGTTAACCGACACGTCGTCGGTAATGAAGTAACCGATGCTAGCGCCAGGGTTATAGCCGTCTTCGATGTGCTTGACGCTATCGTTGAACTGCTTTTTGTAGAACAGCTGGCCTTCAACTGCGCCTTGGCCTTGTGCCAGCGCGCCGAAAGAAGTAGCGGCAATAAGAGTACCAATGGCCAAGCCCAAGGTGTTTTTCAGTTTCATCCGTTAAATCCCCATCTGGTGATTGTAAAGCAGTCCCACAAACCGGGGGACAACTCGGCGACAAGTCTAACAGAACTTGCCTACACGTAAGAGATATTTGCCACGCACTAAGTTTCAGTCTCGCCCGCAAATTTCTCACGTAATTTATCAAGAGCACGTTTGTAACGCATTTTTGTAGCACTCAAACCCATGTGCATGATGTCGGCGATTTCCTGAAACTCCAGCTCTGCGACAAATCGTAGCACCAGAATTTCCCGGTCAATCGGGTTCACATGCACCAACCAGCGATCAAGTCCACCCTTCTCCTCGGGTGCCGGCGTCTTTTCTTCAGACGCCTCCTCAAGGGGGTCGAGACTCAAGGCGTCCATCAAGCGACGCTTTCGCCGTTCCTTCCGATACTGCGTGATGCACTCGTTGTACGTGATGCTGTAGAGCCAGGTCTTGAACTTCGATTTGCCCTCGAAGTTCTTCAGGCCGTACAGCACCTTGAGCATCACTTCCTGACAGACATCATCCGCATCTCTATCGTTCCCTAAATACCTTGAACAAACGTTGAACAGAGTGCGTTGATATCTGCGCATCAATTCTTCGTACGCGCGAGTTACGTGAAACAGCTCCGTGTGCGCGCGCGCGACCAACTCCTCATCAGAGAGCTCACGGGGGTCATAGCGCGTGGACAGCGTTTGGGCTTTATTCAAAACAAGTCGTGCCGACAGTCAGGTCAATGTCCGCTGCAATCCGGTCACCCAGGTTCGCGGCGGCGTACATTAGCAGGGTTTGCCGCGTTAGCGGCTACTGACCTGCTGCTCCAGGAGAATCCGATTGGACAGCGACACCAGGTCGCCGTCATCGGTCAGCACCGTTGTCTTGACCGTGCCGATCTCCTCGATTTGCCCTTCGACCTCGCCCACACGCACTTGCTGCCCCACCTGATACAACTCACGCACGTAGATTCCCGCAAGAATCTGGCCGGCAATTTCCCGGCTTCCCAACCCCATGGCCAGCGCAACGGCCAGACCAACGGTAATCAAAACAATCACAATCACATGGTTGAGCAGGTCAGTCTTGACCTCCAACTGGCTGATCGCGACGGAAATACTGATGATGATCACCAGCCCCTGGGCAATTCGCCCCAGGCCTGCCGCATAGTCCAGCCCTACCCCTTCGGCAGCACCGCGCACCAGCCCATTGGCCAGTTGCGCCAGCAAAACGCCGACAAGCAGGACCAGCGCGCCACCGAAAACCTTCGGTAAATACAGCGCAAGCATGTCGAGCGTAGCTGAAACTCGCTCAAGTCCAAGGGATTGAGCCGCAGAAACCAGAAAAATCAGCAATACGAACCAATAGACGATCTTGCCGATCAAGGTCGAAATCGGCACTTGCAGACCGGCGCGGCCGAGCAGCTTGGTCAGCCCGGTACCTGCCATCAGGCGATCAAGGCCCAGTTTCGCGAGCAATTTGGACAGCAGGGTGTCGAGCAGCTTGGCCACGACAAAGCCCAGCAGCACCAGGACCAGCGCCCCAAACAGGTTGGGAATGAAATTCGCCACCTTGGTCCACAATGCGGTCATCGCGGTGACCAGGCTCTGGGTCCAGAGATCAAGTTCCATATTCAATCAGCCTTATCAGCAGTGCGAGCAAGAGGTTTACGACGGGAAACCGGCGATACATGGGCTGAACCGTTGTTCAGGGCCATCATCAACGCCGGTAACCACCGACCGAGCAGGCCGAACAGGTCCCCCGCACCCACCTGACGGTTGGCGGTTTTCAACACGCGACCCAGGCAAGCATCGTCGTCGCGGTTGGACGGCGAGGCATTGAGCATGTCACGCAAAGACTGTTCGAACGGATCGTGCATAAAGACCTCTCGCAAGTGTTTTAAAAGACGAGGGTAAAATTCTTGAGGTCACATGGGACCCTTCCTACGTTCAGCTCATATTCAGGTCAAACCCAGCGCAATCGTCGAAATAGCCACCATTGTCCGAGCGCCACCGAGACCATCAGCAGGCAGGCAATCACAAATCCGTAGGGGCTGGAAGAGAACGGAATCCCCCCCACATTGATCCCCAGCAGGCCGGTCAGAAAGCTCATCGGCAGGAAGATCCCGGTGATGATCCCGAAGCGGTACATGGTGCGGTTCATGCGCACGCTCAAGCGCCGGTCTTCGGTCTCAAGCACAAGCCCCACGCGCTCCCGGGTCAATTCGAGCTCTTCCAGGTAGCGGGTCAGGCTGTTGTTCAATTCGTTCCAGTAGTCGGCATCGTCATCACAAAACCACGGCAATTTGATCCGCGTCAGCTGGGCAAAAATATCCCGCTGCGGGAACAGGAAACGCTTGAGCCCGGCCGCTCGCCGACGGATCTGCAAAACGCTGCCATGCTCCGGAGTATACCGTTCGTCGGCATCCAGTTTTTCTTCCTCGATATCGACGATTTCAGACAGGTCCGAGACCAGGTCCTGCACTTTATGGGTGAGGTACTGCGCCATATAAAGGATGAGTTCGGATGCGGTCTTGGGCCCGGTGCCCTCCTCCAGTTGCACCAGCAATTCATCGGTGGCACGCAGCGGGCGCAAACGCAGGGAGATCACACGGCTGGCTGCGGCAAAAATACGCACCGAGACCATGTCCTCAGGCTCCGCGCCCGGGTTGAGGTTGACCCCACGCAGGAACAGCAGCAATTCGGCGTCCGGCAGCGGCAACAGGCGCGGCCGGGTGTTCTCTTCCAGCAGCAGGTCACAGGCGAATTCGCTCAAGCCGCTGGAGGTGCGCAACCAGGTCTGGGTCTGGGGATGGCTGCGGTCCCAATGCAGCCACAGGCTTTCCTGGGGCTGCATGTGTAAATCGTCGAGCTCAGTCCGGGCAATCGAACGCGCACCGCCTTTACCGTCCAGCACCAGGGCATGCACCAGCCCCCATTGCGCGTTTTCTTCCTCGAACATCCTCACCCCGTTGGCTATTGCGGTTTATTCAGGCATTTTCAGCGGGCTGGGCGACACAATCACGCCATTATTGTCGGCGTAGATGTATTCACCCGGGCGAAACGTCACACCCGCAAAGGTGACCGCCACGTTCAAGTCGCCAATACCGCGCTTGTCGGTCTTCATCGGATGGCTGGCCAGGGCCTGCACCCCCAGGTCGGTCTGGGCGATCACGTCGACATCCCGGATGCAGCCATAGATCACCAGGCCTTCCCAACCGTTTTTCGCGGCTTTTTCGGCGATCATGTCGCCCAGCAGCGCACGGCGCAGCGAACCACCACCGTCGACCACCAATACCTTGCCGGTACCTGGCTGGTCGGCCTGTTCCTTGACCAGAGAGTTATCTTCGAAGCATTTAATGGTGACAATCTCGCCGCCAAAGGAGTCTCGACCGCCGAAGTTGCTGAACATCGGCTCGACCACCTGCACCAGTTCCGGGTAGGCGTCGCACAAGTCGGGGGTCACGTAATGGTTCATTGAAAAAATTCCTTTCTGTCAAAGAAGAGTCTTTCGAAAGAAGCGTCAGCCTGGGCCGGTGCGCAACATCCCATCCGCTTCGTCGCAACGCAATAACCACTGCGCGACTGAATATGACCAGAAGCGATTAACGCGTCATATCTTAGCCGCAACCACACACGAGCGAAACGCCCTTGGCAGAGCGCTGCGTCAAACTACGACCAAAGCCTCAGGCCTGGCACCCAGCGAGGGTGTCAGCGGATCTTTCAACCATTGCTCCACCAGCGGCCACACCTCGATCTGGGCGGGTTTGCTGACCAGCATTTCCACATGCCCGAAGTCCCCGGTAAAACCTTGCTGGCGTCCCAGGCACAGGTATTGGCGGTGCTCGGAGCCGACTTGCTCGAACAGCTTGCGGCACGCCCAATCCGGGTCCTGCCGGTCGCCCGCGGCACTGACGGCCAGCAGCGGTACGTCCACATCGGCCAGGCCTTTCCACCAGTCCTGCTTGCCATCGCCAAAGCGTCCAAACAGGCCATTCCAGCGCATGGCCTCAATCATCACACCAGCCGGTTCATCCTCCGGGCCACGCTTGAGCCGAGCGCCAGAGACCTGGCCAAAACGTTTCAAGAACAAGCGGCCGGTCCACTCCACCGGTGGAATTTTCAATGGCCAGTGGGTGCGACTCACCTGGCAGCCAAACAAGGCCACCGAGGCCACTGCCGGCGCTCCCAGGTGCTTCCCCCCCAAGGCCGCTGCCAGGGTAGTGGCGCCGAGGGAATGGCCGACCCAGTGCGGAACCTGCGCACTTTGCTCGCGCACAAACGCGCCGATCGCCGGCAAATCGTAGCGGGCATAGTCGGCAACGCGGTTGCGGGCGTACTGTTGGTTGCGCCGGGACAGCCCATGCCCGCGCATTTCCGGGATCCACACGTCGAATCCCTGGCGCGCCAAATAGGCCCCCAGGCCAATGCCCTTGGGCGAATACCAAAAGCGTCGATTGGAAAAACTGCCATGCAACAAGATAACCGGAATGCCCCGGTTTTCCGGGACATCGGCCAGGCCCAACCGGGTGACGGCCAGCTCGACGGTGCCGTCGGGACTGTTACCGGGTTTGAGTCGATACACATCTTCACTCAGGTCGCCACGACGTTCAGCGCTGATCAGGGCGACGGGAAACAGGTTGCTGCTGCTTTGCATAATGCTCTTGCACAAAAAAGGGCGGCGTCCGGAAGGAGTTCCGCCCTGTACAGATAAGAATGCCGGCCAACCTGACGATTGACCGGCACTTTTGACGCGTCGACCTTAGGCGGACGCTTGGCCTTCCGCCAGGAAGAACCAGGTTTCCAGCACCGAATCGGGGTTCAGCGAGACGCTTTCGATGCCCTGCTCCATCAACCATTTGGCCAGGTCAGGGTGGTCGGAAGGGCCTTGGCCGCAGATACCGATGTACTTGCCAGCCTTGTTACAAGCCTGGATGGCGTTGGCCAGCAGCTTCTTGACCGCCGGGTTACGCTCGTCGAACAGGTGCGCGATGATCCCGGAGTCGCGGTCCAGGCCCAAGGTCAGCTGGGTCAGGTCGTTGGAGCCGATGGAGAAGCCGTCGAAGAACTCGAGGAACTCTTCGGCCAGGATGGCGTTGGACGGCAGTTCGCACATCATGATGACGCGCAGGCCGTTCTCACCACGGGACAGGCCGTTTTCGGCCAGCAAATCCACAACCTGGCTCGCTTCACCCAGGGTGCGTACGAACGGCACCATGATTTCAACGTTGGTCAGGCCCATCTCGTTGCGCACGCGCTTGAGGGCGCGGCATTCAAGCTCGAAGCAATCACGGAACGCTTCGCTGATGTAACGCGAGGCACCGCGGAAGCCCAGCATCGGGTTTTCTTCTTCCGGCTCGTAGAGCTTGCCGCCGATCAGGTTGGCGTATTCGTTGGACTTGAAGTCCGACAGGCGCACGATGACCTTTTTCGGGTAGAACGCAGCCGCCAGGGTGCTGATGCCTTCCACCAGCTTCTCGACATAGAAGCCCACCGGGTCGTTGTAGCCGGCGATGCGTTTGTCGACGCTGTCCTTGATGTCCTGTGGCAGGCCGTCGTAGTTCAGCAGGGCCTTGGGGTGCACGCCGATCATGCGGTTGATGATGAACTCCAGGCGGGCCAGCCCCACGCCGGCGTTCGGCAACTGCGCGAAGTCGAAGGCACGGTCCGGGTTACCGACGTTCATCATGATCTTGAACGGCAGGTCCGGCATGGCGTCGATGGAGTTTTGCTTGATGTCGAAGCCCAACTCGCCTTCGAAGATGAAGCCGGTGTCGCCTTCGGCGCAGGAAACGGTCACGCCCTGGCCATCTTTGAGCAACTGGGTCGCATTGCCGCAGCCCACGACCGCCGGGATCCCCAGTTCACGGGCGATGATCGCCGCGTGGCAGGTACGCCCGCCACGGTTGGTGACGATAGCGCTGGCGCGCTTCATCACCGGCTCCCAGTCCGGGTCGGTCATGTCGGAGACCAGCACGTCGCCGGGCTGGACTTTGTCCATTTCGGACACGTCCTTGATGATCCGCACCTTGCCGGCGCCAATGCGCTGGCCAATGGCTCGGCCTTCCACCAGCACGGTGCCGGTTTCCTTGAGCAGGTAGCGCTCCATGACATTGGCCGAAGTGCGGCTCTTCACGGTCTCGGGACGCGCCTGCACGATATACAGCTTGCCGTCATCACCGTCCTTGGCCCACTCGATGTCCATCGGGCACTGGTAGTGCTTCTCGATGATCATCGCCTGCTTGGCCAGTTCGCTGACTTCAGCGTCGGTCAGGCAGAAACGCGCGCGCTCGGCCTTGTCCACATCAACGGTTTTCACCGAGCGACCGGCCTTGGCCTCGTCGCCGTAGATCATCTTGATGGCCTTGCTGCCCAGGTTGCGGCGCAGGATGGCCGGGCGACCCGCTTCGAGGGTGCCCTTGTGTACGTAGAATTCATCGGGGTTGACCGCACCTTGTACGACGGTCTCACCCAGGCCGTAGGCGCCGGTGATAAACACCACGTCACGGAAGCCCGACTCGGTATCGAGGGTGAACATCACGCCGGCGGTGCCGGTTTCAGAACGCACCATGCGCTGCACACCGGCAGACAGGGCCACCAGCTTATGGTCGAAACCCTGGTGGACCCGGTAGGAAATGGCACGGTCGTTGAACAGCGAGGCAAACACTTCCTTGGCCGCGCGGATCACGTTTTCCACGCCGCGGATGTTGAGGAAGGTTTCCTGCTGGCCGGCGAAGGAGGCGTCGGGCAAGTCTTCGGCGGTGGCCGAGGAACGCACGGCGACGGCCATGTCCGGGTTGCCGGCCGACAGGGTGGCGAAGGCCGTACGGATTTCTTCGTTGAGCTTCTCGGGGAACTCGGCTTCCATGATCCATTGACGGATCTGGGCGCCGGTCTTGGCCAGGGCGTTGACGTCATCGACGTCCAGGGCATCCAGCGCGGCGTGGATCTGGGCGTTGAGACCGCTCAGTTCGAGGAAATCGCGGTAAGCCTGGGCAGTGGTGGCAAAACCACCGGGCACCGAGACACCAGCGCCTGCAAGATTACTGATCATCTCGCCGAGGGATGCGTTCTTGCCCCCTACGTGCTCTACATCATGGACGCCGAGCTTATCGAGGGAAACTACGTACTCTACCAAGGTGATCTCTCCACTTTCTGTGTTGGAAAAGCTCAGGACGCCGGCTGCTCAGTAGGAGCATTCGCCAGCGCTTGTGGCCTGGACCTGGAAAATAAGTGAGAATGCGGCCCACTGCGGGACGGCAAAATCGCGCCTATCATATCCAAGATTCGCCATCAGCTTAAGGCCCAGGGCTCAAATGAAACGATCTGCTTTCTTTATTTCCGACGGCACCGGCATTACAGCCGAAACCCTGGGTCAGAGCCTGCTCGCGCAGTTCGAAAACATTACCTTCGCCAAATTCACGCGGCCCTATATCGACAACGTGGATAAAGCGCGGGCCATGGTACAACAAATCAATCTGGCGGCAGAAAAAGACGGCTTTCGGCCGATCATTTTCGACACCATCGTCAATCAAGACATCCGTGAGATCCTCGCAACCTCCAATGGTTTCATGATCGATATTTTCTCGACCTTCCTGGCGCCGCTGGAACAGGAGTTGAGCGAACACTCCTCTTATTCGGTCGGAAAGTCCCATTCCATTGGGCATAACTCCAATTACATGGAGCGTATCGAGGCGGTGAACTTCGCCCTCGACAACGATGACGGCGCCCGTACCCACTACTACGACAAGGCCGATCTGATTCTGGTCGGCGTGTCCCGCTGCGGCAAAACGCCCACCTGTCTGTACATGGCGATGCAATTCGGTATCCGTGCGGCCAACTACCCGTTGACCGAGGACGACATGGAGCACCTGACGTTGCCGGCCGCCCTGCGCGCGCATTCACATAAGCTCTTCGGCCTGACCATCGACCCGGACCGCCTCACGGCCATTCGCAACGAGCGCAAGCCCAACAGCCGCTACTCCAGCTATGCCCAGTGCGAATTCGAAGTGCGTGAAGTGGAAAATCTGTTCCGTCGCGAGAATATTGCGCATATCAATTCCACGCATTTTTCGGTGGAGGAGATTTCGGCGAAGATTCTGGTGGAGAAAGGCGTCGAGCGACGCTTCAAATAATGCATTGAGACGCTGCTTAACGGTGGTGAACGGGCTTGTTGTGGCGAGCGGGCTTGCCACAACAAGCCCGCTCGCCACAAAGAAGCCCGCTCCCCCCAACAACGCCCCTCGCTACAGGTGGAACCGCCCACCGCCCTGCCCCAACGCCGTCGCCAACGCATCGAACCCGGCCCGCAACAACTGATCATCGCCGGACGTATTGCAGATACTCGCTCGAATAAACTGCGGCACAGCCGTTTGCCCGACGGCGAACGCTTCGGCGGTGGCGATCAGGTAATTGTTCTGCTTGAGCTCTGCCTCGATTTCCGACGCGCGCCAGGGCTCTGGGACTTCAATCCAGAAATGCGGGCTATTGAGATGAGTGCGGTATTCCAGCCCGGCCAACAGGTCGCGCACCAGCGCTTTGCGCCGGCTGATCTCGTTGATCTGCTGGCGCAGCAGGTATTCCGCAGTGCCGTTTTCGATCCATTGGGTGGCCAGTTCCAGGGTCACGGGGGTGGCCATCCAGCAGGTCGAGCGCAAGGCCGCCGAGATACGGCTGACCAGCGCCGGTGGCGCGTGCACATAGCCCACGCGTAAACCGGCCGACACCGCCTTGCTCAGGCTGCTGATCAAAATCGTACGCTCAGGCGCGAAATAGCTGAGAGGCGGCGGCCGATCTTCTACCAGCACGCCGTGGGCTTCATCTTCAAGAATCAGCAGGTTGTGCTCGCGGCACACTTTGACCAAAGCCTCGCGACGTGCGACCGACAAGACCGCCGTCGTAGGATTCTGGATGGTCGGCGTGCAATACAACGCCGAAACCCGGTGATTACGACAGACTTCATCCAGCGCTCCCGGCAGTACGCCCTCTTCATCCATCTCCAGGCCGATCAGACGCACACCCAGCATGCGCGCGGCGGTGATCAGGCCAGGGTAGGTCAACTGTTCGGTGACCACCGTATCGCCTGCACGCAACAGCGCCATCATCGCGCACAACAACCCATGCTGGCCGCCGTTGACGCAGATGACCTGTTCGGGAATCGGATGGAAATCGCGCTGCACCAGCCATTGCGCACCGGCTTCACGGTAACGCGGCAGGCCGGCGTCAGGGGTGTAGGCGCTGATGTCCTGGAGGAACTTGGCATTGGTCGACAGGGTTTGGAAGCTCTGGGCCAGGAATACCGTCTCCTGCCCCGGGATATGCATGTTGCGGCTCATATCAAAGTACTGCCGCGGCTCTTCGCTGAAGTTACGAAAGCCTTCATCACGCTGTCGCTCCATCCCACGCTTGCGCACGAACGTGCCGTCACCGACCCGCGCCACCACCAGGCCGAGGCGTTCGAGTTCGCCGTAGGCCCGGCTGATAGTGCCGATAGTCACGCCCAGATTGTCGGAAAGCACCCGGTGGGGCGGTAGTTTTCGTCCCGGTTCAATCAAGCCTTCGAGGATACCCCGTTCCATGACATCGGACAGGCGCTTGTACTTGACGCCCTGCCCGTTGGATAACCCCTCACGCATAATTGACACCATGTCAATATTTGTTTTGACAGTCATCTTTCGCCCTAATAGTGTGCTTTTACGGGTTCAATCAGCCAAAAAAATAACTCATTACAAGTTCAATATAGAGTTCAATTCCGGCTCAGGGAAGCAATAAACGATGCCAATGTCCGCCGTTCTCGAAAACACTGCAAAAACAAAAACTCAAAAACAGTGGTTGGCCGGCCTGGTGACCAGTGTGATGTTTCTCATCGTGTGCCTGAGTTGGGGCACTACCTGGCTGGGCATCAAGATCGCGGTGGAGAGCGTGCCGCCGCTGACCTCCGCCGGCCTGCGCTTCCTTATCGCCTTCCCGCTGTTCCTGTGTTTCGCCATGGTGCGCCGTGAGCCGATCCTGTTCCCCAGGGAAAGCCGCTGGTTCTTCGTGTTCGTGACCCTGTCCTACTTCAGCGTGCCCTATTACCTGCTCAACTACGGTGAGATGCATGTGTCGTCCGGCCTCACCGCCCTGCTGTTCAGCTGCATGCCGGTGTTCATCCTGATTTTTTCCGCACTGTTCCTGCGCGAACGCATCTATTTTTCCCAAGTGGTCGGCATCGGTATCGGCTTCGGCAGCCTGTACATGATCATCAAGAGCCAGGGCCTGCACCTGGACCACGCCGAGTTCTTCGGGGTGCTGGCGATTCTGAGCGCCGCGATCATGCATGCCCTGTGCTACGTCATTACCAAGCAGAAAGGCAGCGCCATCAGCGTGATCACCTACAACACGCTGCCCATCGGGATTGCCGGGCTGATGCTGTTCGTCGCCGGGCTGTGGTTTGAAGCGCCGACCTTCGAAGCCATCACCCTGCGCTCCTGGAGCGCCCTGTTCTACCTGGGGCTGGTTGCCTCGGTGGGTGGGTTCATCGTGTATTTCATGCTGCTCAAGCGCCTGAGCCCGATCATCCTGTCATTCGTGTTCATCATCTTCCCGGTGTTCGCGGTGATCATCGGCGCCTGGTACGAAGGCGTGACGATTTCCCGCGACTTGATGCTGTACTCGGCCATCCTGCTGGCCGGCTTTGCGATCACCAAGTTGCCCATTGAAAAACTCATGGCCAAGAAAAATTGACCCTCCCGGCCCTCACACAGAAACGCGAGAGAAACATGGCCGTCCTTCGCCCAGAAGCCCTCGAACAGATCTACGCCCACGCCAGCCGCAGCTACCCCGAGGAATGCTGTGGGTTCGTCTTCGCCGATGGCAGCGTGTACCTGGGCAGCAATATCCAGAATGAGCTGCACCGCAAGAACCCCGAGATGTATCCGCGCAGCGCGGCCAACGGCTACACGTTCTCGGTAGCCGACACCCTGCTGATGAACAAGGCGTTTCGCAGCGACAACCCGGTGGTGGTGATCTACCACTCCCACCCGGACGTCGGCGCCTACTTCAGTGACGAAGACCAGGACAAGGCGCTGTTCCTGGGCGAGCCGATCTACCCCGTCAGCTACCTGGTGGTGGATGTTCGCCGAGGCCAGGCCCTGGGATCAAAGCTGTTTGCCTGGGATGGCAAGCATTTCGCCCTTCAACCCTTCAACGACCTGCACACGGAGTTGTCCATGAACGCTGTCTCTTTCCCCGACATTCTGGTTCGCGTGGCCAAGCTGCCGGAATCGACCCTCGAGGGCGCCGGATCGACATTGCGCGAAGTCATTGAAAGCCTCTGCGACAGCCACCCCCAGCTGCGCACGCACCTGTTTCACGAAAAGAACAACCAGCTCAAGGAGCACTTCCTGTTCACCGCCGAGGAAGCGCTGATCGACGCCGATGACCGGTTGCCGGAAAAGGCCAGGATCGAAGTCCTGCTCGCCACGTCCGGCGGCATGGATGTCGACACCCTGAGTAATGAGGAAGTACAGCGCTACGTTCGCCATATCACCCTGCCCGGCGTTGGGCGCGAAGGCCAGTTGAACCTGAAGAAAGCCAAGGTGCTGATCATCGGCACCGGTGGCCTGGGCTCGCCCATCAGCCTGTACCTGGCGGCGGCCGGCGTCGGCACCCTGGGCCTGGTGGATTTCGATGTGGTGGAAAGCAGCAACCTGCAACGCCAGATCGTGCATGGCAACAGTACCCTCGGCATGCCCAAGGTCGAATCTGCCAAGCAGCGCTTGCAGGACCTCAACCGCCATATCCAGATCAACGCCCACGACACCGCGCTGAATGCCGATAACGCCCTGGAACTGGTGGGTGCCTACGACCTGGTCATTGATGGCACCGACAACTTCGACACCCGCTACCTGGTCAACGATGCCTGCGTGCAACTGGGCAAACCCTTGGTATACGGGGCGATCTACCGTTTCGACGGGCAGATCAGCGTGCTCAACTATAAAGGAGGCCCGTGCTACCGCTGCCTGTTCCCCAAGGCTCCGCCGGCGGAACTGGCGCCCAACTGCAGCGCCGGCGGGGTTATCGGCGTACTGCCGGGCGTGGTTGGGATGATCCAGGCCACCGAAGCCATCAAGCTCTTGATCGGCCTGGGCGAGCCCTTGTCTGGCCGCTTGATGCGCTTCGACGCGCTGGCGATGAAATTCAGCGAAATCCGTTTCAAGCGCCGCGCCGACTGCCCGTGCTGCTCTGACCTGCGCCACAGCGAAACCCAGGCACCGACCGTGTGCGCAGATGCCGTGCCCAGCCAACCGTCCCTGGCCGAAGAGCGCTACATCAAGCCGCGCGTACTCAAGCAGGTACTCGAACACCACAGCAGCGCCGACGTGCTGCTGGATGTGCGCGATGCCAGCGAACTCGAGGTGTGCAAATTACCGGGGGTGGTGCATATCCCCCTGGCCGAGCTGGATGGCCAACTCGGTCGCCTCAGCCGGAACAACACCCATTACCTGATCTGCTACGCCGGCACCCGCGCCGAACAAGCGGCCAGCACACTGCTGGCGGCCGGTTTTGCCAACACCAAAGTCCTGCAAGGTGGCATGAAGCACTGGGTTCGCGATGTCGAACCCGACATGCCTTTGTACTGACCGTCGATTTGGGATGATGAGCTGATGTTGCATAACTCCATACTCGACGCCATCGGCCATACGCCGATCGTGCGCCTGGCGCAGTTTTCCGAAGACCTCGGCATCGAGGTCTACGCCAAGCTGGAATCGCTCAACCCCGGCGGCAGCCACAAGGCGCGCATCGCCCTGGGCATGATCCTCGACGCCGAACGCCGGGGCGTGCTGATCCGCGACTCCGGGCAAACCATCATCGAACCCAGCGGTGGCAACACCGGCATCGGCCTGGTGATGGCGGGCAACGTGCTGGGCTACAAAGTAGTGCTGGTGATCCCGGATAACTACAGCCCCGAAAAACAGAAACTGCTACGCCTCTACGGCGCCAAGGTGGTGCTGTCGGACAGTCGCCTGGGCAACAATTCCCACGGTGAAAAGTGCATGGAACTGCAGCTGGAAAACCCCAGCTACGTGATGCTCAACCAGCAACGCAACGGCGCCAACCCGCAGACCCACCGCGACACCACCGCCCCGGAAATCCTGCGTGCCTTCGCTGACCGGCGTGTCGATTATTTTGTCAGCGGCATCGGTACCGGCGGCCATATCACCGGCATCGGTGAAACCCTCAAGGCCGCCTGGCCGGCCCTGCGCGTGATGGGCGTGGAGCCGGAGGAATGCGACCTGCTGAAAAACCAGCACGCGCCGCACCATATCCAGGGCCTGTCGATCGGGTTGATCCCGAGCATCCTCAACCTGGACGTGATCGACGGCATGCTCAAGGTCTCGCGCCAGGCATGCATCGACATGATGAAACGCATCATGCGCACCGACGCCATCAGCCTGGGCCTGTCCTCAGCCGCCAATATGGTGGCCATCGCCCAACTCGCCCCCGAACTACCGCCCGAAACGGTGGTGTTGACCATGGTCTACGACAATGCCGACAGCTACCTGCCCAGTTTCGAATAACCGGTTTTCCAACCATCCAGAATGCGGGGGTGCCTCCATGAGCGGCTTTATCGACATGCAACAGCTGCACGATGAGTTACTCACCCACCTCATCAAAACCCTCACGCCCACGCAGATGAAACAGCTGGAACCGCACCTGGCACCGCTGATCCAGAACGCCGCACAGGCGGTAGCCGAGGACCTGATCGCCTATGCCTACCGCGACCCGGCGTCGCGCGGGCGGGGCGAACTGATCCTGGAGTCCTATGCCTCGTTCAAGGCCGTGCTGTTTTATCGGCTTGCCCACCTGGTATGGAATTTCCCCGACCGGACCAACGGCGTGTTTTCGCGCATTGCCCTCAAGCTCAGCAACCAGGGCAAGATCCTTTCCGGCGCGGAGATTCACCCGGCTGCGCGCATCGGCCGGCGCTTTGTGCTGGACCACGGCTACGGCACGGTGATCGGCGAAACCTGCGAAATCGGCAACGACTGCTACATCCTCTGCGGCGTGACCTTGGGCGCCCGCGGCATCGCCAACAACCCGGACGGCAAGCGCCACCCGCGCCTGGGCAACAACGTCGAAGTCGGCTCCGGCGCCCGCGTACTGGGTTATGTGACGATCGGCGACAACGTGTTTATCAGCCCCTCGTGCGTGATTACCCAGGACGTGCCCGCCGGTACCAAGGTCAAAGTGGTGAACCAGATCCAGTTGCAAAAAAACGATGAATCGGACCACAGCAACTACCTCGGTGCCTTCGCCCTCGATGAGCGCCTGCACGTGGTCGGTGAGATCAGTACCAGCCACAAGGTCACCGTACTCGACGCCGACTTCCACCCCCTGCAAGGGCTGATGCTCGAACCCACGGTGAAGGAACGCCATCACCTGCAATTTCGCCTGCATCGCGTCGAAACGGCCGACCACCTGCCGCGCCTGCCATTGAACCTCAAAGTCTGCGGCCCGGAATTCGAAATCACTTTGCTCTCCCCCCCTGGCTTGAGCGCAATGGTGCGCCACTTGCTGCAAGCCAGCCCACTGATCGTCGGAGGATGAACATGTCCGTGCACACCATGGAAACCCTGGCGCTGTTTGATAGCGCGCCCTACCAGAACGCATTCAACGCCCGGGTGATTGCCGTCAGCGAGCACGGCATCGCCCTGGAGCACACGCTGTTCTACCCCACCGGCGGCGGGCAACCGGGTGACACTGGCCACTTCACCCTGGCGGATGGCACGCGCGTCGACATCACCGGTACCGTGCGCGACGCCGAAGCGCGCTCGATCATCTGGCATCAGGTGGAACATTGCCCCGAGCCATTGGTTGCCGGGGTGCAGGTGGAGGCCAACCTCGATTGGGAACGGCGCTACCAGCACATGAAGATGCACACCTGCCTGCACCTGCTGTGCTCGCTCATCGATGCCCCTGTGACCGGGTGCAGCATCAGTGCCGACAAGGGCCGCCTGGATTTCGACCTGCCGGAGATGACGCTGGACAAGGACAGCATCACCCGCGACCTCAACGCGCTGATCGCCCAGGCCCATGAGGTCAAGACCCTCTCGATGCCCGCCACGGAGTACGCCACCCTGCTGCAGATCACCCGCACCCAGGCGGTCGCGCCGCCGGTGATCCAGGGCTCGGTACGCGTGATTGAAATTGGCGGGATCGATATCCAACCGTGCGGCGGCACCCATGTGGCCAACACCGAGGAAATCGGCCGGGTGTTCTGCGAAAAGATCGAGAAGAAGAGCAAACACAACCGCCGCGTGATCCTGCGGTTTGAATAACAGCTGAGCGGCTGGGGTGCTCGCGCCCCAGTCTCAGTTCGTACAGGAAACTGACAGCAAAATTGACGCGCTTGTAACATTCAGAAACGTACAATTCCTCCAGCATCTTCTTGATGCCCCTGACTCATGAACAGCACCCGTGCTGTTCGGTAGGTCATTCGTGCAGCGGCTACGCTCACTCCCATTACGCCCACTCTGAACCTGAACGCTGCAGGACTGACTGCCTATGAACAAAGTGTTCCGTCACTACATCCCGGCGTCCACGCTACGTCTGCTCCCCAATCGCTGGGACCTGGTCGCCCTGCCGTTGGTCATCGGCTTTTTACTGTTTTTTTCCATCACCGCCCGGGAAACCTGGGCCCCCATCGCCACCCTACAAAGCGAAGTCATTTCCCTCGACCCGGCCAACCTGCCGGAATACGCCATGCGCACCACGCTGCGCATGCTCGCGGCAATGGCGGCGGCGCTGGTGTTCACCCTGCTGTACGGCACCCTCGCGGCCAAAAGCCGACGTGCCGAAAAGCTGCTGGTGCCGGTGCTGGACATCCTGCAATCGGTGCCGGTGCTCGGCTATATCTCGTTTACGGTGACGTTCTTCCTGCTGCTGTTTCCCGGGCGCGTGCTCGGCGCGGAGTTCGCCGCGATCTTTGCGATCTTCACCAGCCAGGCCTGGAACATGACGTTCAGTTTCTATCAGTCCCTGCGCATGCTTCCTCACGACCTGGTCGAAGTGTCCACCAACCTGCGGCTGTCCGGCTGGCAGAAGTTCTGGAAACTCGACGTGCCTTTCGCCATGCCGGGGATGGTCTGGAACATGATGATGAGCATGTCAGGCGGCTGGTTCTTCGTGGTTGCCTCCGAGGCCATCACGGTCGGCGACAAGACCATTACCCTGCCAGGCGTGGGGTCGTACCTGGCCCTGGCCATCGCCCAGAAAGACCTGCACGCCGTAGGCTATGTGATCCTGGCGATGATCGCGGTAATCCTGATCTACGACCAGTTCCTGTTTCGCCCGCTGGTGGCCTGGGCCGACAAGTTCCGGATGGAAACCACCGCCTCACAAGGCGTCGCCCCGCAATCCTGGGTGTTGAACCTGATCCAGCGCACACGCGTGGTCCAACGTATCCTGCGCCCGATAACCCGTACGATCAGCCGCCTGGGCAACAAACGCTTCGCCTTGCCGCGCGGCACGCTCAAGGCCATGCCCGCGGCCAGTGCCACGAGGTCCAAGGTGATCGACTGGGTATGGGGCTCAATGATCGCCCTGCTGACGGCCTACGCGCTGTACCACATCGTGCGCTATGTCGGCACCGAGGTGACCCTCGCCGAAGTCGGGCATGTAGTGGTACTGGGCCTGATTACCCTGCTGCGCGTCGTGGGGCTGATCCTGATCGCCTCGCTCATCTGGGTACCGCTGGGGGTGATGATCGGCCTACGACCAAAGCTGGCGGAAAAAATCCAGCCACTGGCGCAGTTCCTCGCGGCGTTCCCGGCCAACCTGCTGTTTCCGGTCTTTGTCATTGTGATCCTGCACTTCCACCTCAACCCGGACATCTGGCTGAGCCCACTGATCGTGCTCGGCACCCAGTGGTACATCCTGTTCAACGTGATCGCCGGCGCCAGTGCCTTTCCCAATGACTATAAGGAAGCCGCCGCCAACTTCCGCATTCGCGGCTGGCTGTGGTGGCGCAAGGTAATGTTGCCGGGCATCTTCCCGTACTACGTCACCGGCGCCATTACCGCCTCGGGCGGGGCATGGAACGCCAGCATCGTTTCCGAGTACGTATCCTGGGGCCAGGACAACGTGGTCGCCCATGGCCTGGGCGCCTATATCGCACAGACCACCGCGGCCGGCGACTTCCCGAAGATCGCCCTGGGCGTGGTGGTGATGTCGATCTTTGTGGTGGCTTTCAACCGCGCGGTCTGGCGACCGATGTACGCCATGGCTGAAAACAAACTCCGCTTGAACTGATGGGATTCGCTGTGATGACTACCCGCCCCGAACATGCTGCCGACACCCCGGAAATCTACTCGCTGAAAAACGTGAACCGGGTGTTCGGCAAAGGTAAGGATGAACTGCAAGTCCTCAGCGGTGTGGACCTGAGCCTGCACGAAGGCGAAATCGTCGGCATGCTCGGCCGCTCCGGCTCCGGCAAATCCACGCTGCTGCGCATCATCGCCGGGCTGATCCAGCCGTCATCGGGTGAAGTGCGCTACCACGGCGTACCGCTGACCGGCCCGGCCGAAGGCGTGGCCATGGTGTTCCAGACGTTTGCGCTGTTCCCCTGGCTGACCGTGCTGGAAAACGTGGAGGCCGGCCTGCAAGCCTTGCAAGTCGAACGCAAGGAAAGCCGCAGGCGCGCGCTGGCGGCGATTGACCTGATCGGCCTGGACGGTTTTGAAAACGCCTACCCACGCGAGTTGTCCGGCGGTATGCGCCAGCGCGTGGGCTTCGCCCGTGGCCTGGTGGTCAACCCGACCTTGTTGCTGATGGACGAACCGTTCTCGGCGCTGGATGTGCTCACCGCCGAAACCCTGCGCAACGACCTGCTGGATTTGTGGAGCGGCAAACAACTGCCGATCAAGTCAATCCTGATCGTGACGCACAACATCGAAGAGGCGGTGCTGATGTGCGACCGCATCCTGGTGCTGTCGTCCAACCCCGGCCGCGTGGTCGCCGAGATCAAAGTGCCGTTCGCGCACCCGCGCAATCGGCTGGACCCCACCTTCCGCCAAATGGTCGACGACATCTACGCCCTGATGACCGACAGGCGCAGCGCCGATGCGAGCCGGGGCATACCCGAGCTGAAAATGGGTAGCCTGCTGCCGGAAGTGTCCACCAACCTGATGGCCGGCCTGATCGAAACCCTGGCCGCCGAACCCTACAACGGTCATGCCGGTTTGCCGACCGTCGCCGAACGGCGCTTGCTGGAAGTGGACGACCTGTTCCCGGTGGCGGAGATGCTTGAACATTTGGGTTTCGCCGAACTCAAGGGCGCCGACATCACGCTTACCGATGCTGGCAAGCTGTTCGCCAACTACGGCACCCAGGAACGCAAAACCCTGTTCGCCGAGCATTTGATTCAACACGTGCCGTTGGCCGCGCGCATTCACCAGGTGCTGCTGGAGCGCAGCGGGCATCGGGCGCCACGGGTGCGCTTCGAACAGGAGTTGGAAGACTCGATGACGGAAGCGTTCGTGGAGAAAACCCTGGAAAGCGTGGTGGCCTGGGGGCGGTATGCGGAGATTTTCTCCTATGACGACCATACCGAGACGTTCAGCCTGGATGATGTCGAAGGCAGTATGTAACTTTCAACTCCAGCACAATTCCAAATGTGGGAGGGGCGGTGCGACGATTCGACTTGCCCCCGATAGCAGTGTGTCAGCCAATACATCGGGTGCTGACATACCGCCATCGGGGGCAAGTCGAATCGTCGCACCGCCCCTCCCACATTTGATCTCCTGTGTTAGTGGGATCTCCTGTGTGACTGGGATCTCCTGTGTTTTTTAGATCACAAACAGGTCCACGAACCGATTGACCGGCGTCGCTTCAAGCAGCGCCTGGTCTTTGCACAATGCAAAAATCTCCGCGCTGCGCTGCGCGGTAAACCGCGTGGCCAGGTTGGCCTTGAACTTGTCTTCCAGCAACGGAATGCCGTCTGCGCGGCGACGGCGATGGCCAATCGGGTACTCCACCGCCACCTGCTCGGTGTGGGTGCCATCCGTGAAGAACACCTGCACCGCATTGGCAATGGAGCGCTTGTCGGCCTCCAGGTATTCGCGGCTGTAGCGCGGGTCTTCGACGATGACCATTTTGTCGCGCAGTTCGTCGATGATCGGGTGGGCTGCGTGGAACTCATCTTCGTACTGCTCGGCCACCAGGTTGCCGAACGCCAGGGGCACCGCGGTCATGTATTGCAGGCAATGGTCGCGGTCGGCGGCGTTGGCCAGTGGGCCCACCTTGGAGATGATGCGAATCGCCGACTCATGGGTGGTGATCACGATGCGCTCGATCTGATGCAGGCGATCCTTGACCTGCGGGTGCAAGGTCACCGCCGCTTCGCAGGCGGTTTGCGCATGGAACTCGGCAGGGAAGCTGATCTTGAACAGCACGTTTTCCATCACATAAGTGCCGTAGGGCTGCGACAGGCTGAAGACGCGCTTGTCTTCGGGCTTGAGCGCCAGGTCCTTGTTGGTGTGGCTGAACAACACGTCGTAGAACCCCCACTGCGGCGCGCTCAGCACCCCGGGAATGCCCATCTCACCGCGCATGGCGATGTCGGCCAGGCGTACACCACGACTCGACGCATCTCCCGCCGCCCAGGATTTACGCGAACCGGCGTTGGGCGCATGGCGGTAAGTGCGCAAGGCCTGGCCGTCGACGAAGGCGTGGGACAGCGCTGCCAGCAGTTGTTCACGGTTGGCCCCCATCAGCTTGGCGGTGACCGCCGTGGAGGCGACTTTCACCAGCAGCACATGGTCGAGGCCGACGCGGTTGAAGGAGTTTTCCAAGGCAATCACGCCCTGGATTTCGTGGGCCATGATCATTGCGTCCAGCACCGCGCGCAGGGTCAGCGGTGCCTCACCATTGGCCACGCGCTTTTGCGAAAGATGATCGGCCACGGCGAGGATGCCGCCGAGGTTATCCGAGGGGTGCCCCCATTCGGCGGCGAGCCAGGTGTCGTTGTAGTCGAGCCAGCGCACGAGGCAACCGATGTCCCAGGCGGCCTTGACCGGATCCAGGCGGAACGACGTGCCCGGTACCCGCGCGCCGAACGGCACCACCGTGCCTTCGACGATGGGCCCCAGGTGCTTGGTGCACTCCGGGAAACGCAAGGCCAGCAGACCGCAGCCGAGGGTGTCCATCAGGCAATTGCGCGCGGTGTCCAGGGCGGCCGGGGAGTCGATGCGGTAGTTGAGGACGTAGTCGGCAATGTCCTGCAAAACCTGGTCGTAATCGGGGCGGTTGTTCTGGTCGACGTTGGTGCTCATGGCAGTACTCCGAAAATGGGTTGGGGTCAGTCCTCGGGCTTACGGTTATTGAAAGCAGGTCTTGGATGCCTGCCTTTTGGAATAGAGATCCTCTGTGGGAAGGGCTTACCCTAATGCCAGTTCACATCGCCTCTTGTAGGAGCGAGCTTGCTCGCGAAAAACGTCAACGATAACGCGTGCTTCCTGAATGAACGCGGCGCCTGTGAGTTTTTCGCGAGCAAGCTCGCTCCTACAAAAAGCCTCCTCCCACATTGGATCTGTGCAGGGTTTTAGAAGGCGTCGCCGGGTACGCGGACGAAACCTTCCATCAACACCCGCGCACTGCGGCTCATGATGGCTTTCTTCACCACCCACTCACCGTCCACCTGGGTGGCTTCAGCCCCCACGCGCAACGTGCCGGACGGATGCCCGAAGCGCACGGCATTACGCTCGATGCCGCCCGCGGCGAGGTTGACCAAGGTCCCGGAAATCGCCGCAGCCGTGCCAATCGCCACCGCTGCGGTGCCCATCATGGCGTGGTGCAGCTTGCCCATGGATAGGGCGCGCACCAACAGGTCCACATCGCCGGCCTTGATCGCCTTGCCGCTGGACGCCACGTAATCGGCAGGCTTAGCCACAAACGCCACCTTCGGCGTGTGCTGGCGCTGGGCGGCTTCGTCCAGGTGCTTGATCAGGCCCATGCGCAACGCGCCGTAGGCGCGCACCGTCTCGAACATCGCCAGGGCCTTGGGGTCGCTGTTGATCGCGCCCTGCAGCTCGGTGCCGGTGTAGCCAAGGTCTTCGGCGTTGATGAAAATCGTCGGGATGCCCGCGTTGATCAGCGTCGCCTTGAAGGTGCCGACACCCGGCACCTCCAGCTCGTCGACCAGGTTGCCGGTGGGAAACATCGAACCGCCGCCGCCCTCTTCTTCCGCCGCCGGGTCCATGAACTCCAGCTGCACTTCGGCGGCCGGGAAGGTCACGCCATCGAGCTCGAAATCACCGGTCTCCTGCACCGCGCCGTCGGTGATCGGCACATGGGCAATGATGGTCTTGCCGATATTGGCCTGCCACACCCGCACCACGGCAATGCCGTTGTGCGGTATGCGCGCCGGGTCGACCAGCCCGGCGCTGATAGCGAACGAGCCCACCGCCGCCGACAGGTTGCCGCAGTTGCCGCTCCAGTCGACAAAGGGCTTGTCGATGGAGACCTGGCCAAACAGGTAGTCCACGTCGTGATCGGCACGGGTGCTCTTGGCGAGAATCACGGTCTTGCTGGTGCTCGACGTGGCGCCGCCCATGCCATCGATCTGCTTGTCATAGGGGTCGGGGCTGCCGATCACCCGCAACAGCAAGGCATCGCGGGCGGCACCCGGCACCTGCGCCGATTCGGGCAGGTCCTGGAGCCTGAAAAACACGCCCTTGCTGGTACCGCCACGCATATAGGTGGCGGGGATCTTGATTTGCGCTACGTGTGCCATGGTTATCCTCTTCAGACGGTCGCCGCCGATTCCAGGAAGTCTTGGGCAAAACGTTGCAACACGCCGCCCGCCTCGTAGATCGACACTTCTTCGGCGGTGTCCAGACGGCAGGTCACCGGCACTTCGACACGTTCGCCATTCTTGCGATTGATCACCAGGGTCAACTGCGCGCGCGGGGTGCGCTCGCCGACCACGTCATAGGTTTCGCTGCCGTCGATGTGCAGGGTGTGGCGGTCGGTGCCCGGCAGGAACTCCAGCGGCAACACGCCCATGCCCACCAGGTTGGTGCGGTGGATGCGCTCGAAGCCTTCGGCGGCAATCGCTTCCACGCCAGCCAGGCGTACGCCCTTGGCCGCCCAGTCGCGGGACGAGCCCTGGCCGTAGTCGGCGCCGGCAATGATGATCAGCGGCTGCTTGCGCTCCATGTAGGTTTCGATGGCTTCCCACATGCGCGTGACCTTGCCTTCCGGCTCGATGCGCGCCAGGGAACCCTGTTTGACCTTGCCGTTCTCGACGACCATCTCGTTGAACAGTTTCGGGTTGGCAAACGTGGCGCGCTGCGCGGTCAGGTGGTCGCCACGGTGGGTCGCGTAGGAGTTGAAGTCGACCTCCGGCAGGCCCATTTTCGCCAGGTATTCGCCCGCGGCGCTGTCGAGCATGATCGCGTTGGACGGCGACAGGTGGTCCGTGGTGATGTTGTCCGGCAGCACCGCCAACGGGCGCATGCCCTTGAGTGGCCGCGCCCCGGCCAGTGCGCCTTCCCAGTACGGCGGACGGCGGATATAGGTGCTTTGCGGGCGCCAGTCATACAGCGGCGCGACTTTCGGGCCGGTGTCTTCGTGGATCGCGAACATCGGGATGTACACCGCGCGGAACTGCTCCGGCTTGACCGAGGCCTTGACCACTGCGTCGATCTCTTCGTCAGTCGGCCAGATGTCCTGCAGGCGGATTTCCTTGCCATTGGCATCGAGGCCCAGCACGTCCTTCTCGATATCGAAACGGATGGTGCCGGCAATCGCATAGGCCACCACCAGCGGCGGCGAAGCCAGGAACGCTTGCTTGGCGTACGGGTGGATACGCCCGTCGAAGTTGCGGTTGCCCGAGAGCACGGCGGTGGCGTACAGGTCGCGGTCGATGATTTCCTGCTGGATCACCGGGTCCAGTGCGCCAGACATGCCGTTGCAGGTGGTGCAGGCAAAGGCCACCACGCCAAAACCGAGTTTTTCCAGCTCATGGCCCAGGCCCGCTTCTTCGAGGTACATGGCCACGGTCTTCGAACCTGGTGCCAGGGACGACTTGACCCACGGCTTGCGTTTCAGCCCCAGCTTGTTGGCGTTGCGTGCCAGGAGGCCGGCGGCGATCACGTTGCGCGGGTTGCTGGTGTTGGTGCAGCTGGTAATGGCAGCGATGATCACCGCGCCGTCAGGCATTTGCCCCGGAACTTCATCCCACTGGCCGGAAATGCCCTTGGCGGCCAGGTCACGCGTGGCGACACGGGCGTGGGGGTTGCTCGGGCCGGCCATGTTGCGCACGACGCTGGACAGGTCGAAGGTCAGGCCGCGCTCGTATTTCGCGCTCTTGAGGTCGTCCGCCCACAGGCCGGTATGACGCGCGTACTGCTCGACCAGGGTGACCTGTTCGTCTTCGCGGCCGGTGAGTTTCAGGTAGGCGATGGTCTGCTGGTCGATGTAGAACATCGCCGCTGTCGCACCGTATTCCGGGGCCATGTTGGAGATGGTCGCGCGGTCGCCCAACGTCAGTTTCGATGCGCCTTCGCCGAAGAACTCCAACCAGGCACCGACCACTTTCTGTTGGCGCAGGAACTCGGTCAGCGCCAGCACCATGTCGGTGGCGGTGATGCCGGGTTGCAGCTTGCCCGTCAGCTCCACGCCGACGCTTTCCGGCAGGCGCATCCACGAGGCGCGGCCAAGCATGACGCTTTCGGCTTCGAGGCCGCCGACGCCGATGGCGATCACGCCCAGCGCATCCACATGCGGGGTGTGACTGTCGGTACCGACACAGGTATCCGGGAAGGCCACACCGTCACGCACCTGGATCACCGGGGACATTTTCTCCAGGTTGATCTGGTGCATGATGCCGTTGCCCGGCGGGATCACGTCGACGTTCTTGAAGGCTTTTTTGGTCCACTCGATAAAGTGGAAACGGTCTTCGTTGCGACGGTCTTCGATGGCGCGGTTTTTCTCGAACGCGTCCGGGTCGAAACCACCGGCTTCAACGGCCAGGGAGTGGTCGACGATCAGTTGCGTCGGCACCACCGGGTTGACCTGGGCCGGGTCGCCGCCTTGCAGGGCGATGGCATCGCGCAGGCCGGCGAGGTCGACCAGGGCAGTCTGGCCGAGGATGTCGTGGCATACCACGCGTGCCGGGAACCATGGGAAGTCGAGGTCGCGCTTGCGCTCGATCAGTTGGCTCAGGGACGCGTTGAGGGTGGCAGGGTCGCAGCGGCGCACCAGGTTTTCCGCGAGCACGCGTGAGGTGTAGGGCAAGGTGGCGTAGGCGCCTGGGCGGATGGCATCGACCGCCGCGCGGGCGTCGAAATAATCCAGGCGGCTGCCGGGGAGCGGTTTGCGGAATTCAGTGTTCATCGTCAGGACTCGGTCACGGTATAGGTTGCTGCGGGAACCTGCCTCCTGTAGGAGCGAGCTTGCTCGCGAAGGTCGTCAACGATAATGCGGGCATACTGAATGATCGCGATGCCTTGACGTTTTTCGCGAGCAAGCTCGCTCCTACAGAGAGCAGGATTACACCTGCAATTCAGCGACGTTCGATTGGCACGAACTTGCGCTGTTCAACGCCGACGTACTCGGCGCTTGGACGGATGATGCGGTTGTTGGCGCGCTGTTCGAACACGTGGGCGGCCCAGCCGGTCAGGCGCGAGCACACGAAGATCGGCGTGAACAGCTTGGTCGGGATGCCCATGAAGTGGTACGCCGAGGCATGGTAGAAGTCGGCGTTGGGGAACAGTTTCTTTTGTTCCCACATGGTCTTGTCGATGGCTTCGGACACTGGGAACAACACCGTGTCGCCCACTTCGTCAGCGAGCTTTTTCGACCAGCCCTTGATCACTTCATTGCGCGGGTCACTGTCTTTGTAGATCGCGTGGCCGAAGCCCATGATCTTGTCCTTGCGCGCCAGCATGCCGAGGGTGCCTTCGACTGCTTCCTCTGCCGAGCCGAAACGCTCGATCATTTCCATCGCCGCTTCGTTGGCGCCGCCGTGCAGCGGGCCGCGCAGCGAGCCAATCGCAGCGGTGACGCAGGAATACAGGTCAGACAGGGTCGACGCACACACCCGCGCGGTAAAGGTCGAGGCATTGAATTCGTGTTCGGCGTAGAGGATCAGCGACACGTTCATCACCTTGACGTGCAGCTCGCTCGGTTTTTTGCCATGCAGCAGGTGCAGGAAGTGGCCGCCGATGCTGGGCTCGTCGGTCACGCAGTCGATGCGCTTGCCGTCGTGGCTGAAGCGGTACCAGTAGCACATGATCGCCGGGAAGGCGGCGAGCAGGCGGTCGGTGACGTCGCGTTGCACGCTGAAGTCTTGCTCGGGCTCGATATTGCCGAGGAACGAGCAACCGGTGCGCATCACGTCCATCGGGTGGGCGTCGGCGGGGATGCGCTCCAGGACTTCCTTGAGCGCTTGCGGCAGGTCGCGCAGCTTGCTCAGCCTGGCGCTGTAGGCGGCCAGTTCGGTCTTGGTCGGCAGTTCGCCGTAGAGCAGCAGGTAGGCCACTTCTTCAAACTGCGCATCGGCCGCCAGTTCGCGCACGTCGTAGCCGCGATAGGTCAGGCCGGCACCGGCCTGCCCCACGGTGGACAACGCCGTCTGCCCGGCAACCTGGCCACGCAGGCCGGCGCCACTCAGTACTTTTGCTTCAGCCATGTCTGTTCTCCAATCTTGTATTTAATCTTGTATTTATAGAGAGGCGCGTTCGTTACTTCTTCGCGGCGAACAGCGCGTCGAGCTTCTGCTCGAAGGTGTGGTAGTCGATGCGATCGTAAAGCTCCATGCGGGTTTGCATGGTGTCGATCACGTTCTGTTGGGTGCCGTCGCGACGGATCGCGGTGTAGACGTTCTCGGCGGCCTTGTTCATGGCGCGGAAGGCCGAGAGCGGGTACAGCACGATGGAAACATCGGCAGATTTCAACTGTTCGACGGTGTACAGCGGCGTTGCGCCGAACTCGGTAATGTTAGCCAGGATCGGCGCTTTCACCCGGGACGCGAACAGCTTGTACATCTCCAGTTCAGTGATGGCTTCCGGGAACACCATGTCGGCGCCCGCCTCGATGCAGGCGGCGGCACGCTCCAGCGCCGACTCCAGGCCCTCGACCGCCAGGGCATCGGTACGCGCCATGATCACGAAGCTGTCATCGGTGCGCGCATCCACGGCGGCCTTGATGCGGTCGACCATTTCCTGCTGGGACACGATTTCTTTGTTCGGACGATGCCCGCAACGCTTGGCGCCGACCTGGTCCTCGATGTGGATGGCGGCAGCGCCGAACTTGATCATCGACTTGACGGTACGCGCCACGTTGAACGCCGAGGAGCCGAAGCCAGTGTCCACGTCCACCAGCAAGGGCAGGTCGCACACGTCGGTGATGCGGCGCACGTCGGTCAGCACGTCGTCCAGGCCGGTAATGCCCAGGTCCGGTACGCCCAGGGAGCCGGCAGCCACCCCGCCACCCGACAGGTAGATCGCCTTGAAGCCCGCGCGCTTGGCCAGCAGCGCGTGGTTGGCGTTGATTGCGCCGACCACTTGCAAAGGCTGTTCGCTGGCAACCGCGTCACGGAAACGCTGGCCTGGAGTGGTGTTGTTATTGGAACTCATGACTCACCTCGCTGAGTGGCTGTCTGGGGAGCGCCGTCGGGAAAATGACGGGCGATATTGCGTTTGGATGCACCGATATGGCGGCGCATCAACAGTTCGGCCAGTTCACCGTCGCGATCGGCAATCGCGTCAAGAATGCGGTGATGCTCGGCAAAAGCCTGGCGTGGACGATTGGGGGTGGCGGAGAACTGGATGCGGTACATGCGCACCAACTGGTACAGCTCGCCGCAGAGCATTTGGGTCAGGGTGCGGTTACCGGCACCTTGAATGATCCGGTAGTGAAAATCGAAGTCGCCTTCCTGCTGGTAGTAGCCCAGGCCGGCCTGGAACGCCTCGTCGCGTTCATGGGTGTGCAGCACCTGACGCAGCTCTTCGATTTCCGCATCGGTCATGCGCTCGGCAGCCAGGCGGCAGGCCATGCCTTCGAGGGACTCGCGGATCTCATAGAGTTCGATCAGCTCGGCGTGGCTCAACGACACCACTCGCGCGCCCACATGGGGTACGCGCACCAGCAGGCGCTGGCCTTCCAGGCGGTGGATCGCCTCACGCAACGGGCCACGGCTGATGCCGTAGGTGCGCGCCAGCTCTGGCTCGGAGATCTTGCTGCCGGGGGCGATCTCGCCCTTGACGATGGCGGCCTGGATACGGCGGAAGACGTTTTCCGACATCGTCTGGGATTCGTCCGAGGGCACCACCGGGGCTTCCGCTTGCTCGAGCATATTGTCGACACCTTTAAAAGCAATGTGGCAAAAACTAGCCAATCAGCCCCAGATAGTCAAAGAATAAATGCACATTGTCGACAATCGTCTAATAACCAGCCCCGCACGCGCTTGGGGCATGGCCGCCTGCCAGCGCTGGCGTCAGAAAAGCATCATGTTAGAATGCCCGCCGCTTTTGCCTGACATCACTGGATGAAACGGCGCACGAGGGAGCTTGCGCAGCAATGCCAGTCGCCTTGAATTGAACATCGCACTGCACCGCCTCAGGATCTATGAGACTCAAGCCCTTCCTTCTGATATGCCTATTGTTCGTACCGGGACTTATGCCGGCGCTAAGCGTTGCCGCCGAAAAGACCGTGTATGGCCTCAACGAATACGCCAAGCTCGCCGGTATCGACCTGGAAGTCGCGGCCAAGCTCGACACCGGCGCCAAGACCGCCTCGCTCAGCGCCCGCGATATCAAGCGTTTCAAGCGCAACGGTGAATCCTGGGTACGCTTCTACCTGGCGATCGACGCCGCCCATTCCCACCCCATTGAGCGCCCCCTGGCCCGCGTCAGCAAGATCAAGCGTCGCGCCGGTGACTACGATCCCGATGAGGACAAGAACTACACCGCCCGTCCGGTGATTGCCCTGGATATCTGCATGGGCAGCGCTTTACGCAGCATCGAAGTGAACTTGACTGACCGCAGCGCCTTCCAATACCCACTGCTGATCGGCTCCGAAGCCCTGAAACGCTTTGATGCGCTGGTCGACCCCAGTCTTAAATACGCAGCAGGCAAACCCGCCTGCGCCGCCGACGCTCATACCGCCGAGTAAACCGAATGCGCTCTCTCACCCTGCACCTGAAAATCCTCATCACCCTCTTGGTGGTGCTCGGTATTTCGGTCACCGCCTACCAGATCTTCGTGCTGGGCATTCCTGTTACCGAGGACGCCACCGACGACTTGTGGAACATCGACGCCAAGGTCGAGTTCGTCGCCAACCCGAAAGACCCGGTGAAGATCCAGATGTTCGTGCCGCCCCTGAGCCGCGACTTCGTCAGCCTCAATGAGAGTTTCATCTCGAACAACTACGGGGTGAGCGTCAACCGCATCGATGGCAACCGCAAGGTCACCTGGTCGGCACGCCGCGCCAAGGGCAACCAGACCCTGTATTACCGCCTGGTGCTGACCAAGCGCTACAGCGGCGAGAAGGTCAAGATCAAGGGCCCGACCTTCCGCGACAGCATTGCCGTGGAAGGCCCGGAGAAAATCGCCGCCGAAGCCCTGCTGGCGCCGATCCGCCAGCACTCGGCCGACGTCGAGACCTTTATTACCGAAGCGATCAAGCGCACCAACAACCTCAACGACGACAACGTCAAGCTGCTGCTGGGCGGCGACCCGTCGACGCCGCACAAGGCCAAGATCGTCGAGCTGCTGCTGTCCATCGCCCACGTACCGGTGGAAAAGGTCCACACCATCCGCCTGGTCGCCGACCAGCCGCAAACCCCGGAACTGTGGCTGCGCAGCTTCAATGGCAATGACTGGCTGTACTTCAACCCGGAGACCGGCGAACAGGGCCTGCCCGCCGACCGCCTGCTGTGGTGGACCGGCGATGAAAACCTGATCACCGTCGATGGCGGCAAGAAAGCCGTGGTTACCTTCAGCCTGAACAACAGCGAAATGAACGCGATTCGCCTGGCCAAGCTGACCGACGAAAATACCGACGCCAACTTCCTCGAATACTCGCTGTATGGCCTGCCGCTGCAAACCCAGCAAACCTTCATGATCATGGTGATGATCCCGATCGGCGTGCTGGTGATCCTGATCCTGCGCAACCTGATCGGCCTGCAGACCCTGGGCACGTTCACCCCGGTGCTGATCGCGCTGGCGTTCCGCGAGACGCAGCTGGGCTTCGGGATTGTGCTGTTCACGATTATCACGGCATTGGGCTTGTCCCTGAGGTCGTACCTGGAACACTTGAAGCTGCAAATGCTGCCCAGGTTGTCGGTGGTGCTGACCTTCGTGGTGGTGCTGATCGCCGCCATCAGCCTGTTCAGCCATAAACTGGGCCTGGAGCGCGGCTTGTCGGTGGCGCTGTTCCCGATGGTGATCCTGACCATGACCATCGAACGCCTGTCGATCACCTGGGAAGAACGCGGCGCCAGCCATGCGATGAAAGTCGCGATCGGCACGCTGTTCGCCGCCTCCCTGGCACACATCATCATGAGCGTGCCGGAGCTGATTTACTTCGTATTCACCTTCCCGGCGATCCTGTTGATCCTGGTGGGCTTCATGCTGGCCATGGGTCGCTATCGCGGCTACCGCCTGACCGAACTGGTGCGGTTCAAGGCCTTCCTCAAGGCTGATTCGTAATGTTCGGCTTCTGGAAGACCTGGAAGGCCCTGGAAGCGCGAGGGATCATGGGCATCAACCGGCGTAACGCCGACTACGTGCTCAAGTACAACAAGCGCAGCCTGTACCCGATCGTGGATGACAAGATCATCACCAAGGAACGGGCCATGGCGGCCGGCATCCATGTGCCGGAAATGTACGGAGTGATTTCCACCGAGAAGGAAATCGACAAGCTCGACGCGATCATCGGTGGGCGCAGCGACTTCGTGATCAAGCCGGCCCAGGGCGCCGGCGGCGACGGCATCCTGGTCGTCGCCGACCGTTTTGAAGGGCGCTACCGCACAGTGTCCGGCAAGATCATCAGCCATGAGGAAATCGAGCACCAGATTTCCAGCATCCTCACCGGCCTGTACTCCTTGGGTGGCCATCGTGACCGCGCGCTGATCGAGTACCGCGTGGTCCCCGACCAGATTTTCAAGAGCATCAGCTACGAAGGCGTGCCGGATATCCGCATCATCGTCTTGATGGGCTACCCGGTGATGGCCATGTTGCGCTTGCCGACGCGTCAGTCCGGCGGCAAGGCCAACCTGCACCAGGGCGCGATTGGCGTGGGTGTCGACCTCGCCACCGGCCTGACCCTGCGCGGTACCTGGCTGAACAACATCATCACCAAGCACCCCGACACCACCAACGCGGTGGACGGTGTGCAACTGCCCAACTGGGACGGCTTCATGAAGCTCGCGGCCGGCTGCTACGAGCTGTGCGGGCTGGGTTATATCGGCGTGGACATGGTGCTGGACCAGGAGAAAGGCCCGCTGATCCTCGAACTGAACGCACGGCCGGGGCTGAATATCCAGATCGCCAACGACTGCGGCCTGACCCTGCGCACCCATGCCGTGGAGGCGCGCCTGGAAGCGCTGAAAGCGGCCGGTGTGACGGAAACCCCGGAAGAGCGGGTGGCGTTCGTACAGGAAATGTTCGGGCATATTCCGCCCGTCGAAGGCTGACGCGGCCTTACATCTGTCTATCCCCGACATCCCCCCTAGGAGCAAATCCTACGGGGGACTACAATCCCCTCCCCCACGCCAACAGCTGATCCACCCCCGCATGTCGACCTGCTCCGTACACCCGCTGCCCTACCGGGCCAACCCCGCCGAGTATTTTGCGGCGATTCGCCATGCGCCAGGCGCAGTCCTGCTGGACAGCGGCAGGCCCGTGGCCGAGCGCGGGCGTTATGACCTGCTCAGCGCCTGGCCGCAAGTGACACTAACGGTATCGCCTGGTGAAAGCGGCGCAGACTTCCTGCAGCGCCTGCGGGAAAGCCTGACCCAACTGGGTGAAGCGAGCATACCCGCTGGCTTGGAACTCCCGTTTGCTGGCGGCCTGATCGGCTACTTGAGCTACGACTTCGGCCGCCACCTGGAACAGATGCCGCACCTGGCCGCAGACGATTTGCACCTGCCGGATGCGCGTTTTGGCCTGTATGCCTGGGCGCTGATCAGTGATCACCAGGCGCGGACCAGCCAGTTGGTGTTTCACCCGGCGCTGGCAGTCAGCGAGCGGCAACGCTTGATCGCGGTGTTCAGTCATGGCGTTGTCGACGGAGCAGCCACGTTCAAGCTCCTGGGCCCCATGGCCCCTGACCTGACCGCCGAGGCATATCGCCAGGCGATCGTACGCATCCAGGATTACATCCAGGCCGGTGACTGCTACCAGGTCAACTTTGCCCAACGCTTTCGCGCACCGTGCCTCGGCGATCCGTGGGCGGCCTATTGCGCCCTGCGCGAAGCCTGCCCGACGCCGTTTTCCGGGTTCCAGAGCCTGCCGGATGATGGCGCGGTGCTGAGCCTGTCGCCGGAGCGGTTCGTGCGTATCAGCCAGCGCCAGGTCGAAACCCGCCCGATAAAAGGCACGCGCCCTCGCGGCTTGACCCCCGAAGCAGACGCGGCGAATGCCGCCGAACTGCTGGCCAGCCCCAAGGACCGCGCCGAAAACCTGATGATCGTCGACCTGCTGCGCAACGACCTCGGCCGCACCTGCCGCACCGGCTCGGTGAGCGTGCCGGAGCTGTTCAGCCTGGAAAGCTACCCCAACGTGCACCATCTGGTCAGCAGCGTCATCGGTGAATTGGCCGACGACAAAGATGCCTTGGACCTGATCGCCGGCAGCTTCCCCGGTGGCTCCATCACCGGCGCACCGAAGATCCGCGCGATGCAGATCATCGACGAACTGGAGCCGACGCGGCGCGGCTTGTATTGCGGTTCGCTGGTGTACCTGGATGTGCGCGGCGAGATGGACAGCTCCATCGCCATTCGCAGCTTGCTGGTCAAGGATGGTCAGGTGTGCTGCTGGGGCGGCGGCGGGATCGTCGCGGATTCGCAGTGGCAGGCGGAGTATCAGGAGTCGCTGACCAAGGTGCGGGTGTTGTTACAAACACTGGAAAGCCTGTAGCGCGCAGTTCCTTTCTGGCTCTCAGACGCAGAGCCGGGCAGTAGAAAAAACCTGAATCAGACCCGCAGTAGACGCAGTTGAACGTCGGAGGATAGCGTCCGGCGTCAACCGTCCACCCGCCGTCTGTGAAGGATCACATGAAGCGACTGCCTACCCTTCAGGAAATATTTCCGAGATTGCATCTCCTCTCAATCGCACCTACCATCTCCCAAATTGGGAGGTTGCAGCGATGCGGATAATCGCTCTATCGACCTTACGAATATTCTGGGAAAACCAACCCGCCTATATCGATGCAAAAGCGCCGCTTATTGAATTGTATCGGCATATGGAAAAGGCAATTTACCCGACGCCACAAGCACTCAAGGCAGAGCTCAGGACCGCGAGCATTCTCAAAGGTGGCAGGGTTGTATTCAACGTGGGCGGCAACAAATATCGAGTGATCATGGCGATCGATTACCAGCGACAGCTTGGGTTCATACGGTTCGTAGGAACTCATGCGCAATACGATCAGATCAATGCGGAGACCGTATGATGAACATCAAACCGATACATTCCCGAGAGGACCTGACCGCTGCGCTTGCGCGCGTGGAGCAGATATGGGGAGCGCAACCAGGCTCGCCAGAGGGTGATGAGCTGGAAGTCCTCGCAATACTCATCGAAAAATACGAGGCGCAGCACTATCCCATCCCCCCGTCAGACCCGGTGGAAGCGATTAAATTTCGCATGGAACAGCTAGGTATGACCGCCCGGGATCTTGAGCCTTTCATCGGGACGAGCGGACGTGTATCCGAAGTGCTGAATCACAAGCGCAAGCTGAGCTTGTCGATGATCAAGCGACTGCATGAAGGCTTGAGTATTCCTTATGAGCGATTGCTTGCAGAGGGCTGACAGGAACATAGGCAGTGGCTTTACCCGTCCCATCAGCCCGGCCGAAAAAATTAAAGGCTCAACAGCCGATTCGAAGCCTTGATGAACTCTTTCTTCAAATCTTCAAACGTATGCACCGCCGGGAATTGCGGGAATTCGCGGATCACATTCTCCGGCGCATGGAACAGAATCCCACGGTCGGCCTCACCCAGCATGCTGGTGTCGTTGTAGGAATCGCCGGCCGCGATCACGCGGTAGTACAGGCTCTTGAACGACAGTACCGACTGGCGCTTGGGGTCTTTCTGGCGCAGTTGGTAGCTGATCACACGGTCGCTGTCGTCGGTGATCAGGCGGTGGCACAGCAAGGTCGGAAAGCCCAACTGGCGCATCAACGGCTGGGAAAATTCGTAGAAGGTGTCGGACAGGATCACTACCTGGAAGCGCTCGCGCAGCCAGTTGACGAACTCGATGGCGCCTTCCAGCGGCTTGAGCGTGGCGATCACTTCCTGGATATCGGCCAGCTTGAGCCCGTGTTCATCGAGGATGCGCAGGCGTTGCTTCATCAGCACGTCGTAGTCGGGAATGTCCCGGGTGGTCGCCCGCAGGGATTCAATACCGGTTTTTTCAGCGAAGGCGATCCAGATTTCCGGAACCAGCACCCCTTCCAGGTCGAGACAGGCAATTTCCACAAGACACTCCTAGTTATATTGTTCAAGTCGAGCGAGCAAAAGGACTGCCGAACTCTAGCGATTCAAGCCCGCCGCCGCAACGCGGGACGGATTTTGATACCATCGCTCCCCTATAGAGCGCTCAGCGCCATTGACCTGTAGGAACCGTCCTGATGAACCAAGCCTTCGATGTCGTTGAACTCGCCGCGACTTATGCCAACAAGTCTGCCCAGGACATTCTCAAGCTGGCGTTCAGCCAGTTCGGTGATGACCTGTGGATTTCCTTCAGCGGTGCCGAGGATGTGGTGCTGGTGGACATGGCCTGGAAGCTGAACAAGAACGTCAAGGTGTTCAGCCTCGACACCGGCCGCCTGCACCCGGAGACCTACCGGTTTATCGAGCAGGTGCGCGAGTTCTACAAGATCGATATCGAACTGATCTCGCCGGACCAGAGCAAGCTGGAACCCTTCGTCAAAGAAAAAGGCCTGTTCAGCTTCTACAAGGACGGCCATGGCGAATGCTGCGGTGTCCGCAAGATCGAACCGCTACGCCGCAAACTCTCCGACGTGCGCGCCTGGGCCACCGGCCAGCGCCGCGACCAGAGCCCCGGCACCCGCAGCCAGGTGGCGGCGCTGGAAATCGACAGCGCCTTCTCCACCCCGGAACGCACCCTGTACAAGTTCAACCCGCTGGCGCAGATGACCAGCGAAGAGATCTGGGGGTACATCCGCATGCTGGAGCTGCCGTACAACAGCCTGCATGAGCGCGGGTTTATCAGCATCGGGTGTGAACCGTGCACCCGCCCTGTACTGCCGAACCAGCATGAGCGTGAAGGCCGCTGGTGGTGGGAGGAAGCCACGCAGAAGGAGTGCGGGCTGCACGCTGGGAATATCATCAGCAAGGCTTGAAGTTGATGCTGTAAAAAAATGCCCCCGATTGCGATGGATCAGTCAGCTCAATGGTTACTGACACTCCGCTATCGGGGGCAAGTCGAATCGTCGCACCGCCCCTCCCACATTTGGTTTGTGTTGAGCGTTAGAAATGTACACATACATGTAACCATTGGTGCCATTTATGTGTGCAATTTCTCTTCATGCGCACCATAACGTAACACCTCCCCCCTCCCCTCGGTTGGTCTGGCGAATCGCACGCTGACAACGCAAAAATAAATAGCTGTTCAATCGGTCAATTTATATTTCTTCAAATTCAGCCAGTTATTTAACTCACCTATAAAAACGAAATTAGCCAGGGCTTTCATAGATCCAAAACTGGCACGCATGTGGCTTAAGTGTAAATACGCTTTGTATACAATAAATACAAAACCTACATACACTTTGCAGTCTGCAGCTTCCCTGCAGATGTGCTGGAGCCTGCCGGAATGCGTACAAGTCTCTCGAACAACATCGCACTGGATCTGCCCTCCTCCGCCCTGAACCCCGAGGCTGCCGGCCCCGGCCCGCTGGTGCTCAGCCCGCGCCTGCACAACAAAGACCTGGCACCCACCAAGGTCGAAGGCCGACGCTGGGGGCGCTACAGCATCTTTGCGCTGTGGACCAACGACGTGCACAACATTGCCAACTATTCATTCGCCATCGGCTTATATGCGTTGGGCCTGGGTGGCTGGCAGATTTTGTTATCCCTGGGGATAGGCGCGGCGCTGGTGTACTTCTTCATGAACTTGTCGGGGTATATGGGCCAAAAGACCGGCGTGCCGTTTCCCGTGATCAGCCGCATCAGTTTCGGCATTCACGGGGCGCAGATTCCGGCGTTGATCCGGGCGGTGATCGCGATTGCCTGGTTTGGTATCCAGACCTACCTCGCATCGGTGGTTTTCCGCGTATTGCTGACGGCGATTCATCCGGGGTTCGGCGACTACGACCACAATTCGATCCTGGGTTTGTCGAGCCTGGGCTGGGTGTGCTTTGTGACCATCTGGTTCGTGCAACTGGTGATACTGGCCTACGGCATGGAAACGGTGCGTCGCTACGAAGGCTTCGCCGGGCCGGTCATTTTGCTGACCGTCGCGTCGCTGGCCGGGTGGATGTACTTCCAGGCCGACGGCCACATTGCATGGTCGATCCGCGAACCGCTGAGCGGCGGTGAGATGTGGCGCAATATCTTTGCCGGTGGTGCGCTGTGGCTGGCGATCTACGGCACGTTGATCCTCAACTTCTGCGACTTCGCGCGCTCGTCGCCGTGCCGCAAGACCATCCAGGTCGGCAACTTCTGGGGCCTGCCCGTGAATATCCTGGTGTTCGCCGCGATTACCGTGCTGCTCTGCGGCGGGCAGTTCCAGCTCAACGGCCAGGTGATCGAGAGCCCCACCGAAATCATCGCAGCCATCCCCAATACCTTCTTCCTGGTGCTGGGCTGCCTGGCGTTCCTGATCGTCACCGTGGCGGTGAACATCATGGCCAACTTCGTCGCGCCGGCTTTTGTGCTGAGCAACCTGGCGCCCAAGTACCTGAATTTCCGCCGCGCCGGTTTGATCAGCGCCGCCGTGGCGGTACTGATCCTGCCATGGAATCTCTACAACAGCCCGTTGGTGATCGTGTATTTCCTTTCCGGCCTGGGCGCGCTGCTGGGGCCGTTGTACGGGGTGATCATGGTCGATTACTGGCTGATTCGGAAAAGCCAGGTGGACGTGCCGCAGCTGTATAGCGAAGACCCGAATGGCGTTTATTACTACAGCCGTGGCGTGAATATGCGCGCGGTGGCAGCGTTCATTCCTGCGGCGGTGATCGCCATCCTGCTGGCGCTGCTGCCGGGCTTTGCCAGCGTCTCACCGTTTTCCTGGCTGTTTGGCGCCGGTATTGCAGGGTTGCTCTACCGGGTGATCGCCAAGCGCCAGCCGTTCTATGCCGATGTCAGCGGTGAAAGCATTGCAGTCGATAACGTCAGTCATTAAACAAGGACCTTCCATGCGCATCCTCGTGGTCAACGTCAACACCACCGAATCCATTACCGAAACCATCGCCCAACAAGCGCGGGCCGTGGCGTCGCCAGGCACCGAGATTGTCGGGCTCACCCCCTACTTCGGGGCTGAATCGGTGGAGGGCAATTTTGAAAGCTACCTGGCGGCCATCGCCGTCATGGACCGGGTGATGGCCTATGACCAGCCCTTCGATGCGGTGATCCAGGCCGGTTATGGCGAACATGGCCGCGAAGGCTTGCAGGAGTTGCTCGACGTGCCGGTGGTGGACATCACCGAAGCGGCGGCCAGCACGGCGATGTTCCTCGGCCATGCCTACTCCGTGGTGACCACCCTGGACCGTACGGTGCCGCTGATCGAGGACCGCCTGAAGCTGGCCGGGCTGTACCAACGCTGCGCCTCGGTGCGCGCCAGTGGCATGGCGGTGCTGGCGCTGGAAGAAGACCCATTGGCCGCCATGGAAGCCATCGTGCGCCAGGCAGAGCTGGCGATCCGCGAGGACAAGGCCGAAGTGATCTGCCTGGGCTGCGGCGGCATGGCCGGGCTGGATGAGCAGATTCGCCAACGCACCGGGGTGCCGGTGGTGGACGGGGTAACAGCAGCGGTGACCATTGCCGAATCCCTGGTGCGGTTGGGGTTGTCGACATCGAAGATCAGGACTTACGCGACACCACGGCCGAAGAAAGTCATTGGCTGGCCGACCCGGTTCGGCCACTGAAGATTAAAAGTGGGAGGGGCGCTGCTCCGTTTCAGATTGCGCTGAACTGCAGGCCCAGGCCCTGCCCCACAAACTGCTCGAGGATGAAATCCACAAACGCCCGGGTCTTGCCCGGCAGCAGTTTGTGTTCGGCGTAGTAGATGGAGATGTTGCCGTCATCGACGTACCAGTCGGGCAACACCCGCACCACCTCGCCACTGTGCAGAAACGGCACCGCCATCGGCATGCTTACCAGCGCGATACCCAGGCCTTGGGCGCTGGCACAGCAGGCGGCTTCGGAGTCACTCATGGTCATACCGGGCTTGAGCTGCAGCGGGCGCTGTTCGCGGGCCAGGCTGGTCAGTTGCCAGGAGCGCACGCGGCCGGTTTGCGGTGAGCGGATGAGAATGCCGCTGCACCGCGACAAGTCTTCGGGCAGCAAAACCGCTGGGCGTTGCGCCAGGTAATCCGGCGATGCCACCAGCACCCGATGGGCGGGGGCCAACTTGCGCGCCACCACGCCCTGGGGCAGTTCAAAACCACCGCCGATGGCGGCATCGAAGCCCTGGCCGATCAGGTCGACCTGGCGGTTATCGAAATGCCAGTCCGGGCGGATATCCGGAAAGCGCTGCATAAACGCCCCCAGCAGCGGCACCACATAGCGGTTGCCAAATACCGTGCCCATGCTGACCTTGAGCGTGCCCACCGGCCGCCCTTCGGCGCTGGCCAGGTTGGCCACGGCGTTCTGGATGGTGGTGAGGCTGCCGCTGACCTCTTCGAGGAACAGCTTGCCGGCTTCGGTCAAGGCCAGGCGGCGGGTGCTGCGCTGGAACAGACGCACACCGAGGCGCACTTCCAGTTTGGCGACGCTTTTTCCTACCGCTGCCGGGGTCAGGCTCAAGTGCCGGGCCGCTTCGGCAAAGCTGCCGCCTTCGGCGCTGCGCACAAAGCATTCGATACTTCCAAAGCTCTCCATATCGCCCACTCTAAACTTTTGGTTTACACAGACTATAGCAATCACCGTCTACCGGCATGGGCAGGCGAGGTCGATACTCGGTCCCATCAACAAGGCATACCGCCTTGGACCCTTTGGAGATCGACATGACCACCCACAACCTCAGCGGCAAAGTTGCCTTGATTCAAGGCGGTTCCCGTGGCATCGGCGCTGCCATCGTCAAGCGCCTGGCGGCGCAGGGCGCAGCCGTCGCATTTACCTACGTCAGCTCGGCCGCCAAGGCTGAGGAACTGCAAAACGATGTGATCCGCACAGGTGGCAAGGCCCTGGCGATCCATGCCGACAGTGCCGATGCGGCAGCGATTCGCAATGCCGTGAATGCCACCGTCAAAGCGTTTGGCCGCCTGGATATCCTGGTGAACAACGCTGGCGTACTGGCCATCGCACCGCTGGAAGACTTCAAGCTGGAAGACTTCGACCAGACGTTGGCGATCAACGTGCGCAGTGTGTTTATCGCGACCCAGGAAGCCGCCAAGCATATGGGCGAAGGTGGCCGGGTGATCAACATCGGCAGCACCAACGCCGAGCGCATGCCGTTTGGCGGGGGTGGGCCATACGCGATGAGCAAGGCCGCGCTGGTCGGTTTGACCAAAGGGTTGGCGAGAGACCTGGGGCCACGTGGGATCACCATCAATAATGTGCAACCGGGGCCGGTGGATACCGATATGAACCCGGCGAACAGCGAATTCGCCGAGAGCCTGATCGGGTTGATGGCGGTCGGGCGTTATGGGCATGTGGAAGAGATTGCCAGCTTTGTGGCGTATCTGGCCGGGCCTGAAGCCGGGTATATCACCGGTGCCAGCCTGACTATCGACGGTGGGTTCAGCGCCTGATTTTCTGAAGCCCTGCAAAACCAAATGAGGGAGAGGGAGCGACGATTCGACGTGTTCCCTCTTCTCAACAAAGTAACTTATTGATTCTTAAGTATTAAATCTTTCACTAAGCGACCGATTTTTGTGGCGAGCGGGCTTGTTGTGGTGAGCGGGCTTGCCCCGCGTTGGGCTGCGAAGCGGCCCCAATAAGGCTACCGCGTTTATCCAGGCATATTGAATCGCCAGGTTTTGGGGCTGCTTCGCAGCCCAACGCGGGGCAAGCCCGCTCGCCACAATAGCCCGCTCGCCACAGAGGCAGTGGGCCCTCCCACCGTTGATCGTGATGAATCAGGACATTGGCGGCAAGCCATAGGCCGCCAGGTCAAAGTCCGCGAGTTTGCGGATGATCTGGTCGGCGTGGTGGTACTTGCTGTCGGCCATGGCTTCATCAGGCACGGCGATGGCGGTCATGCGCGCGGCTTTTGCAGCGGTGACGCCGAACGGTGAGTCTTCGAACACCAGGCAGTCCTGTGGCGCGATACCCAGGCGGCGGGCGGCGGTGAGGAAGATGTCCGGCGCAGGTTTGGCGGCACCGACTTCCGGGTCGTCAGCGGTGACGATGGTGCCGAACAGGCTGAACCACTCGCGGTGCAGGGTGGTTTTATGGCCAAACGAATTGCGCGACGAACTGGTGCCCACGGCAATCGGAATATTGTGCGCCTTCAAGTGCCGCACCAACGCCTCGGCACCGGGCATGCCCAGGGCCCTGGGGAACCGCTCGCTCATCAGCGGTTCACGGATTTCGAGGAATTGCGCCGATGTGATCGGCAAGTCCAGCGCCTTGACCACGTAGTCGGCCAGGTCCTGGGCGCCTCGCCCGATGATGTGCTGCTTGATCCCCCAGTCATAGGTACGGCCGTAGCGTTCGGCGATGATCTGCGTCACTTCGGTGTAGATGCCTTCTGTATCCAGCAGCAAACCGTCCATATCGAAAATGACGGCCTTGATCGGAGCGGCGGTACGCGGTGCATTCATCACTACAGATCCTTGGGGGGAAGGACTAAAAGGATTCAGCACAATAACGGCCCCCCTTGCCAGCAGGCAACCCTTTAGACTGTGGGGCCCTCCTTTTGAAGTGCCCGTGATGCTCTACCGTCTGGCCGCCGACAGCCTGGTGCTGTTCCATCTGTCCTTCATTGTGTTCGTGCTGTTCGGCGGGTTGCTCGCCCTCAAGTGGCGTGGGGTGCTGTGGCTGCATGGACCTGCGGTCGCATGGGGCATTGCGGTGGAGGTGTTCCACCTGCCGTGTCCGCTGACCCGCTGGGAAAACCTGTTTCGCCACCTGGCCGGGCAAGACGGCTATGGCGGTGGCTTTATCGAGCATTACATCCTGACGCTGATCTACCCCGCCGGCCTGACGCCGAACATTCAACTGGTGTTGGGCGCTGTGGTGGTGCTGGTCAACCTTGCGGTGTATGTGCGCCTGACCAGGCGGGCGTAGGCAAGCAACCCAAGCCCTCCAATGTGGCCTCTACTGCCTGCTCCAGCGGGGTGTGGGGCTCGTGGCCGAGGGTCGCCAGCAGGCGCTGGTTATCCAGGCGCAACGGGGTGTGCCACAGGTAGCGCATCTCCTGCATCTCGCGCACGGTCACGACAAAGGGCATCGCCAACGTCAACAGCCACCAGGGGAACGCGCCGACCTGGGGTTGCTGGCCTGTCCGGCGCAACACCACGCGCTGGATCGCCTGGGTCATCTGCGTGCCATCCGTATCCACATGCCCGGCCATATGAAAACAGGCGAAGGCGTCGAGGGTCGCGCGGCGCTCGATCAACTCCAACACGGTACGCGCCACATCCGGCAGGTAGGCCCATTGATGGGCCACCCCAGGGGCACCGGGATAGCTGACGCGGCGTACGGGTTTGCCGGGTTTGACCAACCCTTGGGCAAACCAGTTATTGGCCAGCCGGGTCCCGAAAAAGTCACCGGCGCGCACGATCAACACCCGGGCGCCCTGCTGGGACGCCTCCCGTAAACGTTGCTCCAGCTGGACCCGGATCGCGCCCTTGCGAGTCTGCGGGTGCTGGGGCGAGTCTTCGTGCAACACGGGAAACGCATCCGGCCCGAAGTTGTAGACCGTACCGGGCAATACGATGGTGGCACCTTCAGCGATGGCGGCGGCAATGCTGTTGTCGATCATCGGCAGCACCTGCTCGGCCCAATGGCGGTAGCCCGGCGGGTTGACCCCATGGACGATCACCGCGCAACCACGGGCGGCCGCGATCACCGCCGCGCGATCAAGGGCATCGCCCTTGAGCCAGGTAAGGGCGGGATTCTGGCGACGGGCCTTGTCGACATCCCGGGTCAACGCACACACCTCCCAGCCCGCCGCGCTCAACTGCCGCGCCACTTCGCCGCCAATGCCACCGGTGGCACCCAATACCAGAACCTTGCTCATCATCCTCTCCCACAGTGGTTGGTGAGGCCATTGTGTGCGCGGCCCTGCTATAGATAAATTGCCGAAGACCATCCAGTCGCTATACATTTATGCATGGCATCAAGCATTGGATGGGAGCTTTACCGGTCGTTCCTCGGGGTACTCAAGGAGGGGTCGCTGTCAGGAGCCGCGCGGCTGCTTGGCATTACACAGCCCACGGTCGGTCGGCACATCGCTGCGCTGGAAAGTGCCCTGGGCGTGGTGCTGTTCACCCGCTCCCCCACGGGCTTACTGCCCACCGCGGTAGCCCACACCTTGCGCGCCCATGCCGAAACCATGGAGCGCACCGCCGCCGCCCTTGAGCGCGCCGCGTCATCCCAGGGCGACGAAGTGCGCGGCGTGGTGCGCGTGTCGGCCAGCGAAGTGGTCGGCGTGGAAGTGCTGCCGTCGATCATCACGCACTTGCGCCGGCAGCACCCGCATCTCAAGGTCGAACTGGTACTGACCAACCGCCTCAGCGACCTGCTGCAACTGGAAGCCGACATCGCCGTGCGCATGGTGCGCCCGAGCCAGGAACAACTGCTGGCACAGCGCATCGGCCTGATCGAAGTCGGCCTGCACGCCCGCGACGATTACCTGCAACAACACGGCATACCCCAGGTATTGAAAGACCTCACCGACCATTCGGTGATCGGCTACGACCAGGCCAACGCGTTTATCCGCAGCGTGGCCATCACCGGCTTCGAACGCAGCGACTTTGCCTTCAGCAGCGACAGCGACCTGGCCCAACTGGCCCTGATCCGCGCCGGCGCCGGTATCGGTGGATGCCAGGTGCAACTGGCCAAACGAGACCCGCGCTTGCGGCGCGTATTGCCGCAGGCCTTCGCGCTGAAACTCGACACCTGGGTGACCATGCATGAAGACCTGCGCAACAGCCCGCGCTGCCGGGTCACATTCGATGCGCTCGTGCAGGGTTTGCAGCGTTACGTACAGGATTGAGACAGCTTCACTGGTAAAGAATCAGACTCCCTCACTCCCTTCATAGACGCCCCCATGTCCGAAGCCTTCGAAGTCCCCAGCCCCCACGAAAAACACATCGAACACACCACTGAACATGCCCACGGACGTGGCGACAGTTTCGCCAGCCGCATCGCCGTGATGACCGCCCTGATGGCCACCTTGGGTGCCATGCTCAGCTACCAGGCCGGCTCCACCGAAAGCGAAGCGGCGATGGACAAGAACAACGCCGCCATCATCAAGACCGAAGCCGCCAACCAATGGAACTACTACCAGGCCAAATCCAGCCGGCAAAACCTGGCGGAACTGGCCACCCATATTCCTGGTGTGGACGCCGCGCACTACAAGGATGAGATCGAGCGCTACAGGAACCAGAAGGAAGAAGTGCGCAAGCAGGCCGAGAAACTCGAAGCGACCTCGAAAGCCTGGGATGAAAAATCCGAACAGGCGCTGCACCAGCATCACCGCTGGGCCCAGGCGATGACCGCGATCCAGATCGCGATCTCGTTGGCGGCGATCACGTTGTTGACGAGGAAAGAGTGGTTGAAGCGGCTGTCGTATACGGCAGCGGGTGTGGCGATGCTGCTGGGGAGCCTGGCCTGGTTGCATGTCTGAGGGGCATAAAAACCTTGCGAGTGCTGTCGCCCCCCTGTGGCGAGCGGGCCTGTTGTGGCGAGCGGGCTTGCCCCGCGTTGGGCTGCGAAGCAGCCCCAATAAGGCCACCGCGTTTATCCAGGCATATTAAATCGCCAGGTTTTGGGGCCGCTTCGCAGCCCAACGCGGGGCAAGCCCGCTCGCCACAACAGGCCCGATCACCACAATAAGCCCTCTCACTACAACAGGCCCGCCATACAAATTCGGTCGTTTTATGCTTGAGAAGATTACGGCCTCGTTGACGCTTGACTCATCAACCCCAGCAGGTGTTTTCGACAGAAAACGTCGTCGCACAGCCCCTTTGCGCTTTGGCTCTGCCTGCGAGTCGCTATATAGTTAAACGCATAACGCCTGATGCTATTCAACTCGAGGGAACACCGGTGTCCGCACAACCCAAAGAAGCCGTGGGCGCCGCCTACAGCATTGAATCCATGCGCTACGCCCAGGCCATGACCTGGCAAGCCATCGAACACCTTTCACAGCACATCCGCCCCGGCATGCTCGAGTCCCAAGCGCGTGAACTGGGCAAGCAAGTGCTCGCCGACCTGAACATGCAACGCATCTGGCACCCGCTGCTGGTGCGCTTCGGCGCCAACACCCTCAAGACCTTCAAGCAACGCTCCGAAGGCGACCCGGTGCTGGGCGACAACGATATCTTCTTCATCGACATGGGCGCCGTGTGGCAAGGCCACGAAGGTGACGCCGGCGCGACATTCGCCACCGGCACCGACCCGGACATGATCGCCTGCGCCAGCGCCGCCAAGGAGCTGTTCGACCGCGTACAATCGCGCTGGAAAAACGACCAGGTGGTCGGCCTCGAACTCTACCGCTACGCCGAAGAACAAGCGCGCGCCATGGGCTGGCGGTTGAACCTGGACATCAAGGGCCACCGTGTCAGCGACTTTCCCCACGCCATTCATCGTGGCGGCGACCTGGGTGATTTCGAGCACTGTCCGAATGCCGGGTTGTGGATTCTCGAGATCCAGATCGCCCACCCGACCCAACCCTACGGCGCCTTCTACGAAGACCTGCTCGCCTGACCCTTCAAGGAACAGAAATGGAACGCTCAACCGAATTTCCCGTGCTGTTGTTTTCCTACGGCACCTTGCAGGACAAAGCCGTACAACTGGCTAACTTCGGCCGCGAACTGAGCGGCCATCACGACGCCATGCTGGGCTACTCGCAACGCTGGGTAGAAATCACCGACCCGCACGTCCTGGCCACCAGTGGCAAGACCCATCATCCGATCGTGGCGCCGACCCTCGAGCAAGGCGCCAGCGTCGACGGGATGGTGTTCCAGATCACCGAGCAGGAGCTGGCGGCGGCGGATGCGTACGAAGTGTCGGACTACAAGCGGGTATCGGTGGCGCTGGCCTCGGGCCTCACCGCGTGGGTGTATGTGCAAGCCTGACGCAGGCGCTTTTATTTCAATCTGTTACAGGAGCGATTAAAGTGTCGCCCCCGAGAATTGAATCTCGGGATTCAGCCCATGGAGTTACTCAGTGAAGTACGTCAGTAAAGTGGTTGCAGCAGCTGTTCTCGGTTTCGCCCTCGCAGGTTGCACCGGCACCGCCATCAAATCCCCGCAGTACGACAGCAATCAATACACCGTGCTGGGCCACAGCGAAGCCAGCGCCACCGGCATCATGCTGTTCGGCGTCATCCCGATCGGCCAGAACAGCCGTTTCGTGCGTGCACAGGATGCTGCCATCAAGGCAAAAGGCGGCGACGCGCTGATCAACACACAAGTACAGGAAAAATGGTTCTGGGCTTGGGTGCTGAGCGGTTACACCACCAACATTTCCGGTGATGTGATCAAGCTGAAAAAAGCGCAATAAACCTCACGTTGCTGTATTCGCCCGGGATTTAACCCGAGTGAGCGACGTATCATGGGCCAACCTTCCGAGGATGGCCCATGAACCTCAGTATCGTCTACGCACTCGCCGCCGCCGCGCTGTTCGGCGCCAGCACCCCGCTCGCCAAAAGCCTCGGCCTGGGCCTCTCGCCCATCTTGCTCGCCGGCCTGCTCTACCTCGGCAGCGGTATTGGCCTGAGTGCCGTACGCCTCATCCGTGATCGCGGCTGGAAACCCACCGGCCTGACCGCACCTGAATGGCCCTGGCTGCTCGGTGCCATCGCATTCGGCGGCATCCTCGGCCCCGTGGCCCTGATGTTCGGCCTTACCCGCACCACCGGCTCGACGGCCTCCCTGATGCTCAACCTAGAATCGGTACTGACCGCCGTCATCGCCTGGCTGGTATTCCGGGAAAACGCGGATCGACGCATCGTCCTCGGCATGCTCGCCATCGTGCTGGGCGGCGTCGTGCTGTCATGGCCCGAAGGCGGCGGCGCAAGCCACGACTGGACCGGCCCGCTGGCAGTAGCCGTGGCCTGCCTGTGCTGGGGGATCGATAACAACCTGACGCGCAAGGTGTCGGCGTCGGACGCACTGTTTATCGCCGGCGCCAAGGGGTTGATGGCGGGCCTGGTCAATTGCAGCCTGGCGCTTTATCTCGGCGCGCAGCTACCCAGTGCCGCGCAACTGGGGCCGATCCTGTTGGTCGGCTTCCTGGGCTACGGCATCAGCCTGGTCCTGTTTGTACTGGCACTGCGCGGGCTCGGCAGCGCACGCACGGGGGCCTATTTCTCGACCGCGCCGTTCCTGGGCGCCGCGATTGCGCTGCTGGCGTTGGGGGAATCGGTGTCAACGGCCTTCTGGATAGCGTCCGCGCTGATGGCCGTAGGGGTGTGGCTGCACCTGACGGAGCGGCACGCCCATGAGCATCAACATGAAGCGACTGAGCACGGGCATTGGCATGTGCACGATGAACATCACCAGCATGAGCATGGGTTTGAGTGGGATGCGAAGGTGCCACATAGTCATGTGCATATGCATGGTGCGATGAAGCATAGCCATGCACATTTTCCGGATGTGCATCATCGGCATAGGCATTGAAGAGGGGTTGGGGGGCGTGTGATCGGCGGTCTTTTAAATATGAGTCACGTACCTGTCCCAGCGCTGTCCCAGATGACTTTTTTCAGACGCCAAAAACCACAACCCCCCGACTTTCTCTAGGAAAATCAGGGGTTTGTGTTTGTAGAATGTGGCGGTGAAGGAGAGATTCGAACTCTCGATACAATTTCTTGTATACACACTTTCCAGGCGTGCTCCTTAAGCCACTCGGACACTTCACCGTATCTCGTCAAACCAGTTCAGTCTGTCGAGGCGCGCTAATGTAGTCGAAAGCCTTTCTGATGGCAAAGGTTTTTTTCAGAATTTTCATGCGGTTAGGGGGTATGTCGGCGTGGGGGCGGCGCAGGAGGGTGATTGTGCCAATCTCAGGCACTGATCGCGAGGGTCTACCCTGGCTGCTGTGCCCTGCCCTAGGCCGTCTGCCGTCGGGTATACGGGAAAAGTCTGACTGGGTAGTCAGTCATGGTGCTTTACCAGGGCGGGCGTGGTGGGTAACGTCTGCTGCATACGTCTATAACAAATCCTACAAGGAACCGCGTCATGAGTGAGTTGATCTCCTACCACCTCGAAGACGGTATCGCCACACTGACCTTGAGCAACGGCAAGGTGAACGCCATTTCTCCAGCGGTGGTCAGCGCATTTAACGAAGCGCTGGATCAGGCAGAGAAAGACCGGGCGGTGGTGATCATCACCGGTACACCGGGGATTTTGTCGGGTGGCTATGATTTGAAGGTGATGACGGCCGGCCCTAAAGAGGCTATCAGCCTGGTGACGTCGGGCTCGACGCTGGCACGTCGCCTGTTGTCGCACCCGTTCCCGGTGATCGTCGCTTGCCCAGGCCATGCGGTGGCCAAGGGCGCGTTCCTGCTGTTGTCGGTGGATTATCGGATTGGTGTCGAGGGCCCGTTCAGTATCGGCCTGAATGAGGTGGCGATCGGCATGACCATGCACCATGCGGGTATCGAACTGGCGCGGGATCGTCTGCGTAAGTCGGCGTTTCATCGCTCGGTGATCAATGCCGAGATGTTTGACCCGCAGGGCGCGTTGCAGGCCGGCTTCCTCGATAAGGTGGTGGCGCCGGAGGAGTTGCACGCAGCGGCGCTGGAAGCCGCACGGCAGTTGAAGAAGCTCAATATGAACGCGCACAAGCACACCAAGTTGAAAGTGCGCAGTGGGCTGCTGGAAGCCTTGGACGATGCCATCATCCAGGATCAGGGCCATATCCTCAGCTAATCGCCTACACATGCTGCACCAAAGCCCGACCTTGAGTCGGGCTTTTTCTTACAGGCATATCCGAATCATCCCTCACCGCTCTAGACAGGCTCTGTCAGCACTTGTTGAAACATGTACTTAAACATCGCCTATCTCCTTCCTATTTAGGCGCAATTGCCGAATTCAGTGCACATCCGTACACTGCGCCCACTTTTGTCTCGATGAGCCGTATCGATGCTTTTTCTGTTGCGTATGTTGTTGATGGGCCTGCACTTTATTGCCGCCGGTGGGCTGGGCGTGCTGGTGGGAATCTGCCGGCCGTTCAACCCGGACAACAGCCGCCTGTGTGCCCGCCTGTATGCACTGCCGGCCATGTGGATCTTGCGCCTGAACGTGAAGGCCGACGTGGACTCGTTGCGCAACAAGCCCGGTACGTGCGTGATCATCGCCAACCACCAGTCCAACTATGACTTGTTTGTGCTCGGCACCGTGGTGCCGCACCGCACGGTGTGCATCGCCAAGAAAAGCCTGAAATGGGTGCCGTTGTTCGGCCAGTTGTTCTGGCTGGCGGGCAATGTGCTGATCGACCGGGGCAATGCATACAAGGCACGCCGGGCGATGCTGACCACCACCCATACCTTGCAGCACAAGGACACGTCGATCTGGGTATTCCCGGAAGGCACGCGCAATCTGGGCAGTGGCCTGATGCCGTTCAAGAAGGGCGCGTTTCATATGGCGGTGGCCGCGGGTGTGCCAATCGTGCAGGTGTGCGTGAGCAATTACGTCACCCATATGCGGCTGAACCGCTGGAACAGCGGTGATGTACTCATACGCTCATTGCCGCCGATTCCTACCATCGGCCTGACTTCGGATGACATCCCGGCATTGATGCAGGCGTGTCATGCGCAGATGGATGAGTGCATCAAGGCAATGGACCTGGAACTGCAAAGTGCCGCAACAATAGAACTCGCTTCAAGCTAAGCTGCCCAACACCTGTCCTCCTAATAAGAAGTGATCAGCATCATGGGTAGAGTTGTTGCGGCCGCTGTGTACAGCGCCGGAAAGAAAGTTACTGATATCACCCTTGACGAAGGCGCGGCCTGGGCCGCCAAACCCGGTCACTTTGTGTGGATCGGCCTGGAAGAACCCAACGCCCAGGAGCTGGCCAACCTGCAACGCCAGTTCAACCTGCATGAGCTGGCCATCGAAGACGCCCTGGAAAAACACAGCCGCCCGAAGCTGGAAACGTTTGGCGACGCGCTGTTTATCGTCACTTACTCACCGGTGCGCGAGAACGGCAAGCTGGTGTTTATCGAGACCCATATCTTCGCCGGCAACGGCTACATCATCACGGCGCGCAACGGCCATTCAGCGTCCTACGGTTTTGTGCGCCAACGCTGTGAGGCGCGGCCGTTATTGCTGGAGCATGGGGAGGATTTTGTCCTCTATGCCCTGCTGGATTTCGTCACCGAAAACTACCAGCCAGTGAGCGAGGCGATCCACGCCGAGATCGATGAGCTGGAGCGCAACGTGCTGTGCAGCTCGCTGAGTGAGCGCGATATCCAGAACCTTCACGGCCTGCGTCGTGATGTGTTGCGGCTCAAGCGCTATGTGGCGCCGATGGTGGAGATCAGCCAGGAATTGCAGAAGTTGAGCTTCCCGTTTATCGACAAGAACATGCGCCCGTATTTCCGTGACGTGCAGATCCACGTGACGCGGCAGATGGAAGACCTCACCACCCTGCGCGACATTGCCAGCCAGACCATCGAGATCGGGGTGTTGCTGGAAGCGTCGCGCCAGAGTGTGGTGCAACGCAAGTTCGCCGCGTGGGCAGCGATCCTGGCGTTCCCCACGGCGGTCGCGGGGATCTATGGGATGAACTTCCAGAACATGCCCGAGCTGCAGTGGCACTACGGCTATTTCGGGGTGTTGGGGTTCATCGCTTTAGGCTGTACCGGACTGTGGGCCAGCTTCAAGCGCTCGGGCTGGCTTTGACCTTGGCCTCGGGCTTGTGTGCCACAAAGCGCATCATCCATTCCGCCACGGTGACGCCGTGGTGGTCGCGTTCGAGGCTGGCCACGCCGTTGGTGTAGACCTTTTCGCCCAAGGTTGTCTGAAGTATCTCCAGCAGTTCGCGGGAATAGTCGTGGACAAATTCCGGGTGTCCCTGGAAGCACAGCACCTGGTCGCCGATGTGATACGCGGCGAACGGGCAAAAATCGCTGGAGGCAATGACCGTGGCATTTTCCGGCAAGGTGGTGACCTGATCCTGATGGCTGATCAATAGCGTCAGTTCAGGCACCTCCGGGCTCATCCAAGGGGCCTTGGCGTCGAGCTTGTAGTCGTGGATGCCCATGCCCCAGCCCTGGCCGGCGCGCTCGGTCTTGCCGCCCAACAGCAGCGCCAGCAATTGGTGACCGAAGCAGATGCCCAGCAACTTGTCGCCGCGCTGGTAGCGTTCGAGCAGGTAGGTCTTGAGGGTCTGGATCCAAGGGTCGGTACCGAAGGAGTCGGCTTTGCTACCGGTCACCAGGTAGGCGTCGAACACTTCGTCGTCCGAGGGGTATTCACCCTGCACCACGTTGTACACGACAAATTCGGCGGGAATCGGCTGCTTGGAGAACAGGCGCTTGAACATCTGCCCGTAACCTTGGTACTGATCGATCAAGCCTGGACGCAGGATATCGGTTTCCAGGATGCAGACGCGTAGCGACATAAAAAATACCTGACACGGCGATGGGAATATTGAACACCCCAAGAGCCTGCCTTGAAATACCCCTCCAAGGCAAGCCCCGCAGGATGCTCTTTGTGGGAGAGGGGCTGGCTCCCGGCAGCGGTGATCCAGCCACTGTATTCTGTGACTGATGCTCCGCTATCGGGGTGTAGCCCCCTCCCACAGGTTGATCACCGAAATACTTCACCCCGCGCCGCTTTCTCCAGCAGCAACGCCGGCGGCGTAAAGCGTTCACCATATTGCTCGGCCAGGTAGCGCGACCGCGCGATGAAGTCGTTCAAGCCGTACTGATTGATAAACTGCAACGCGCCCCCGCTCCACGCCGCAAAGCCAATCCCGAAGATTGACCCCACGTTGGCGTCCGCGGTGGACATCAACACGCCCTCCTCCACGCATCGCACGGTCTCGATGGCCTGGATAAACAGCAAACGGTCGCGCACATCCTGCGCTGGAATCTGCTGGTCGGCTCGCTCAAAGCGCGCCTTCAACTCAGGCCACAAATGCTTCTGCCCGCCCGCCGGGTACTCGTAGAAACCGCCCCCCGCCGCCTTGCCCGCGCGTTTGTACTCGTTGACCAGCAGATCAATCACCACCGTCGCCGGATGGGTCGGCACGGTTTTACCTTCGGCTTGCAGGTCCTTGGCGGTTTGCTGTCGGATATGGCTCATCAGGCTGAGGGATACCTCGTCGGACACCGCCAGTGGCCCCACCGGCATGCCCGCCTTGCGCGCTTCGGTCTCGATCATCGGCGCGGCCACGCCTTCGCCGAGCATGGCGATGCCTTCGTTGGTAAAGGTGCCGAACACCCGCGAGGTGAAGAAGCCGCGGCTGTCGTTGACCACAATCGGGGTTTTCTTGATTTGCAGGACGAAGTCGAAACCACGGGCCAGGGTTTCTTCCGAGGTATGGGCGCCCTTGATGATCTCCACCAACGGCATCTTGTCCACCGGGCTGAAGAAGTGCAGGCCGATAAACTTGCCTGGGTCGGGCACGGCCGTGGCCAGGCCGCTGATGGGCAAGGTGGAGGTGTTGGAAGCGATCACCGCGTCGCTGCCGACCACGCGGTGCGCAGCGGCGCTGACCTTGGCCTTGAGGTCGCGGTCTTCGAACACCGCTTCAATGATCAGGTCGCAACCGCCCAGGTCGGCGTCATCCTGGGTTGGATGAATGCGCGCCAAGATGCTTTCCCGCTGCCCGGCGGTCAATTGCCCACGGCTGACCTTCTTGTCCAACAACGCAGCCGTGTGCGCCTTGCCCTTTTCGGCGGCGGCCAGGCTGATGTCCTTGAGCACCACGTCAATGCCTGCGCTGGCGCTGACGTAGGCGATCCCCGCCCCCATCATGCCGGCGCCCAGCACGCCGACCTTGCGTGTCACATAGGTGGCAAACCCTTGGGGCCGCGAACGGCCGGCGTTGATTTCATTGAGCTGGAACCAGAAGGTGCCGATCATGTTCTTCGCCACTTGCCCGGTGACCAGCTCGGTGAAGTAGCGGGTTTCGATCAGGTGCGCGGTGTCGAAATCCACCTGGGCACCCTCCACGGAGGCACTGAGAATGTTCTCCGGAGCCGGGAAGCAGCCGTTGGTTTTACTGCGCAGGATCGACGGTGCGATGGCGAGCATTTGCGCGACTTTCGGGTTTGACGGCGTACCACCAGGGATCTGGAAAGTCTTGGTGTCCCAAGGCTGTTTCGCCTCAGGGTTGGCGAGAATCCAGGCGCGGGACTTGGCCAGCAGCTCATCGAGATCCGCCGCGAGTTCATCGATCAAGCCGGCTTGCAGCGCCTGTTGCGGCGGCACTTTCTTGCCTTCGAGCAAATACGGCAGGGCCTTTTCCAACCCCAGCATGCGCACCATGCGCACCACCCCGCCGCCGCCCGGCAACAGGCCCAGGGTGACTTCCGGCAGCCCCAGTTGCACCGACGGGTTATCCAGCGCGACCCGATGATGGCAGGCCAGGCAGATCTCCCAGCCACCGCCAAGGGCCGCGCCGTTGATCGCGGCCACCACGGGTTTGCCGAGGGTTTCCAGACGGCGCAGTTGCGCCTTCAACACCAGCACGCTGTCGTAGAAATCCTTGGCGTGGGCCTTGTCGACCTTGATCAGTTCATTGAGGTCGCCACCGGCGAAGAATGTCTTCTTCGCCGACGTGACGATCACGCCGGCAAGCGTGTGCTTTTCCGCTTCCAGGCGCGCAACGGTGGCTGCCATGGCCTCACGGTACACGGCGTTCATGGTGTTGGCGCTCTGGCCGGGCATATCGAGGGTGAGCACCGCGATCTGGTCCTGGCCTTTTTCGTATCGGATAGCTTGGGTCATGACAATTCCTTGGGCTCAGAGGCGTTCGATAATGGTGGCGATGCCCATGCCACCGCCGACACACAGAGTGGCCAGGCCGTAACGCTGCTGGCGCACCTCCAGCTCGTCGAGCAGGGTGCCGAGGATCGCGCAGCCGGTGGCGCCCAGCGGGTGGCCCATGGCGATAGACCCGCCGTTGACATTGACCCGGGCGGCGTCGATGCGCATGTCCTTGATGAACTTGAGCACCACCGAGGCGAAGGCTTCATTGACCTCGAACAGGTCGATGTCCTCGACCCGCAAACCTGCCTTGGCCAAGGCCTTGCGCGTGGCCGGTGCAGGGCCGGTCAGCATGATCGTCGGGTCGGTGCTGGTGACCGCCGTCGCCACGATGCGCGCCCGCGCTTGCAGGCCCAGTTCACGGCCCTTGGCCTCGGAACCGATCAACATCAAGGCGGCGCCGTCGACAATGCCGGAGCTGTTGCCTGGGGTGTGCACATGGTGGATGCGCTCCACGTGGCTGTAGACCCGCAGTGCGGTGGCATCAAACCCCATCTGCCCGATCATTTCGAAACTGGGCTTGAGTTTGCCCAGCCCCTCGAGGGTGGAGTCGCCACGGATAAACTCGTCATGGTCCAGCAACACAATGCCGTTCTGGTCCTGCACCGTGATCAGCGATTTGTTGAAGGAACCGTCTGCGCGCGCCCTGGCCGCTTTCTGCTGGGAGTGCAGGGCGAAGGCGTCGACATCCTCACGGCTGAAACCTTCCAGGGTGGCGATCAAATCCGCGCCAATGCCTTGGGGCGTGAAGTGACAGTGCATATTGGTGTGCGGGTCGAGCACCCAGGCGCCGCCGTCACTGCCCATGGGCACGCGGGACATGGACTCGACGCCGCCGACCACCACCAGGTCTTCAAAGCCGGAACGCACTTTCATCGCGCCGAGGTTCACCGCCTCCAGGCCCGAGGCGCAGAAGCGGTTGATTTGCACGCCGGCGACGCTGATGTCCCAGTCGGCCACGAGCGCGGCGGTCTTGGCGATGTCGGCGCCCTGGTCGCCCACCGGGGTGACGCAACCGAGGACGATGTCATCGACCTGATGCGTGTCGAGGTCACTGCGCCGGGCCAGCGCCTTGAGTAACCCCGCCACCAGGTTCACCGGCTTGACACTGTACAGGGCACCCTCGGCCTTGCCTTTGCCACGGGGCGTGCGTATCGCATCAAAGATCAAAGCTTGGGTCATGACGTCCTCGAACCATTGCGCAGTAGTGCCCTTACCTTAGGCCCGATTGACACGGTTTCAATGACGGATGCGCTCATAGGTTTTGACCCCCACGCTCGGACGAACGGTAGGTAGCTACAGGATTCGCCTGATTAATCGTTTTAGCGGTCTAGCCAAGGCATTGGCGCCAAGATGGCGATAGGCCTCATAGCGTTTTAATCAGTAATTGCGATTAGCTGATATGAAATGGGTCTAAGCCACGAAGAACGAGGGCTCTAAGGTTCAATCAGTAAGACGTTGCTGCCGGGTTTTGCTGGAGCAACTGTAAGAAAAGCGACACGTCACGTTGCGATACTGACCTACACCGGCACGCATTTGACGCTCAGGAATAACAACAAAAGGCAGTCAGCCATGTTCAAGCACACGAAAGTACGTCAGGCGGGACTTATTCTGTTCGCCACCACACTGATTCTGATCCTGCCCAACCTCACCAAGGTTATTGGCTGAAGAATCACATGCCCCATTCTGTACATCAGGATTGCAGTTTTTGGCAGCACCTGTCGGGACATTGCTTATAGCGGTCCTGCCAGGAGCTGCCGTTTTGCGTGCGCATTTGCGCTATCGTAGGTTCCATCCCCCTTTCGTCCGGACCTCTCTCTTGAAACCGTCGCTAGCCTTCCTCGCGCTGCTCCTGGCCCTGCCCGCCTCGGCCGCGCAACTGACCATCGAACTGGACCACGCCAGCAGGACCTGGCAGACCGCCGAGCTGCTCAAGCTTCCTGAGGCGCAGACGGTGCAGATCGTTGATGACGTGTCCTACAAACGCAACATGACCTATCGCGCAGTGCCGCTGGCGGCGCTCCTACCGGGCCTCAAGCCGGAAAACCATCTGCAAGCCGTGGCCCTTGATGGATTCGCCGCTGAACTGACGGCCGCGCCGTTGTTGCAAAAAAGCGGCGCCCGCGCCTGGCTCGCGGTGGAAGACCCCGCTCACCCATGGCCCGCGCTGGCCGACGGCAAACCCAGCGCCGGGCCGTTTTACCTGGTGTGGACCGACCCGCAGGCCGGGCCTATCAGCCCGGAACAGTGGCCGTTCCAGGTTTCCGCGATCAAGCAATTGAAGACCGTGGCCGAGCGTTTTCCCGCGCTGTTACCCGACCCGAAACTGGCGGCCGATGACCCGGTGAACCAGGGCTTTGCGCTGTTCCAGAAAAACTGCCTGGCCTGTCACCGCCTCAATGGTGGCGGCGATGCTCAGGTAGGGCCGGACCTGAATATTCCCTACAACCCCACCGAATATTTCAGCGGCGATTTCCTCAAGCGCTATATCCGCGACCCGCAGAGCCTGAGGCGCTGGCCGCAGGCAAAGATGCCAGCGTTCGCCGTCAGTGTGTTGCCTGACAGCGAGCTGGCGTTGCTGGTGGGGTATTTGAAGCATATGGCCGGGCGCAAGCAACAACCCTGAATCCACCCAATCTCTGTAGCAGCGGATGTGCTGTGGCGAGCGGGCTTGTTGTGGCAAGCAGGTACGTTGTGGCGAGCGGGCTTGCCCCGCGTTGGGCTGCGAAGCAGCCCCAATAAAGCAGAATGCGGTGTATCAGATATGGCCGGGGTGGCTGGTTTTAGGGCTGCTGCGCAGCCCAACGCGGGGCAAGCCCGCTCGCCACAACAAGCCTGCTTGCCACAACAAGCCCGCTCGCCAGAGGAGGTAGATCGGTGGCAGCGGATTATTGCTGCTGGACTGAGATCACCGGCGTCGGCGCCACGCTCACCTTGGCATGCATCTGCTCATGCCCACCGCCACGGCGCATGCCGCGCACTGGGCAGGCGTCGAGGTAGTCCAGGCCCACGGCCAGTTTCAAGTGCCGTTCGGGGCGGGCCAATTGGTTGGTCACGTCAAAGCTGTACCAGGCGTCATCCAGCCAGGCTTCGGCCCAGGCGTGGCTGGCCAGGTGGGTGCTGTCTTCGGTGTACAGATACCCCGACACATACCGCGCCGGAATCCCAAGGCTGCGTGCGCAGGCCAGGAACGCGTGGGTGTGGTCCTGGCACACGCCCGCCCGGCCCGCGAAGGCCTGGGCGGCGCTGGTGTCGACTTCGGTGGCGCCCGGCGTATAGACCATCGACTGGTTGAGCGCATGCATCAGGTCGATCAGCGCCGTACGGTCGCGACGCTGGTGGCAGTGCTGTTCGGCAAAGCGGCGCAGGGCGTCGTCGGGTTCGGTCAGGCGGGTACTGCGCAGGAACGGAAAGGCCGATTGGCTTTCGTGCTCGGCCTCGCGCAGTTCGTCGATATCCACCTGGCCACGGGCGCCAATGATGATGGCATCGTGGGGTTCGTCCAGGGTCAGCACATGCAGGATATTGCCGAACGGGTCGACCTGGGCACGCACCGGGCGTGGCAGTTCCAATTGCCAGCTGAGTACGTGCTGGCGCTCGCTATCGTGGGGCGTAAGGCGCAGGTACTGGATGCTCGCGCGAACCTGGTCGTCATAGTGGTAAGTGGTTTCGTGACTGATGGAGAGTCTCATGCCGCCTCCAGGTAAGAACTGTAGATGGCGTCGCCCAACTGGCGAACCAAGGGGATAAAGTCGGTCAGCCAGGCGTGCAGGCCTTCCTCGAGGATTTCATCGATGGCGGTAAAGCGCAGGCGCGCGTCCATCTCCGCGGCCAACCGCTGGGCCGGGCGACCATTGAGGCCGGGCAGGCTGGCAAGGATCTGGTCGATCTCTTCGCTGCAGGCCCGCAGTGAACGCGGCACATCGGCGCGCAGCAGCAACAACTCCGCCACTTGGCGCGCGCCGGGGGCGTCCCGGTAGATCTCGGTATAGGCCTCGAACGACGATAACGCGCGCAGCAAGGCACTCCACTGGTAGTACGCGTGGGCCGTGCCATCGGTGACTGCTTCGGCCTGGTCGCCGGCCATTTCATAGCGCGCATCCAGCAGGCGCAGGGTGTTGTCGGCGCGTTCGATAAAGGTGCCCAACCGGATAAAGCGAAAAGCGTCGTTGCGCATGATGGTGCCGTAGGTCGCGCCCCGGAACAGATGGGAACGCTCCTTGACCCATTCACAAAACCGGCTCATGCCGTAACGGCTCAAGCCCTGCTGGGCGATATCGCGAATATCCAGCCAGGTGGCGTTGATGTTTTCCCACATGTCGGCGGTAATGCGCCCACGCACCGCATGGGCACTGGCCCGCGCGGCGCCCAGGCAGCTGTAGATGCTCGCCGGGTTGGCGGCGTCCAGGGCAAAGAAGTGCAACAGGCGCTCGGCGTGTAATTCGCCGTGGCGTTCGTGGTAATCGTCCAAGGTGCCGGTGATCAACAACGGCATGGCCAACTCATGCAAGCCGTCGCCGCGCCCGTCCTGGGGCATCAGCGACAACGAATAGCTGACATCGAGCATGCGCGCGAGGTTTTCCGCGCGCTCCAGGTAGCGCGACATCCAGTACAAATCCGAGGCAGTTCTACTCAACATGGCATCAGTCCTCAACCACCCAGGTGTCTTTGGTGCCGCCGCCCTGGGACGAATTGACCACCAGCGACCCTTCGCGCAGGGCCACGCGGGTCAGGCCACCGGGCACTACGCGGGTCTCCTTGCCGGAGAGCACGAAGGGGCGCAGGTCGATATGGCGCGGCGCAATGCCGTTTTCGACAAACGTCGGGCAGGTGGATAAACACAGGGTCGGTTGCGCGATATAGGCGTGGGGCTTGGCCTTGATGCGCGCGCGGAAGGCTTCGATTTCCGCCGCCGTGGACGCCGGGCCGACAAGCATGCCGTAACCGCCGGAGCCTTGGGTTTCCTTGACCACCAGGTCCGGCAGGTTGGCCAGCACGTGGGACAGTTCGTCGGGCTTGCGGCATTGAAAGGTCGGAACGTTCTTCAGGATCGGTTCTTCATCCAGGTAAAAACGGATCATCTCGGTGACGAAGGGGTACACCGACTTGTCATCCGCTACCCCGGTGCCGATAGCATTCGCCAGCACCACATTGCCGGAGCGATAGGCCGCCAGCAGGCCGGGCACGCCGAGCATGGAGTCCGGGTTGAAAGCCAGCGGGTCGAGAAATGCATCATCGAGGCGTCGATAGATCACGTCTACCGCCTTGGGCCCGTCGGTGGTGCGCATGAACACGCGGTCATCGCGCACGAACAGGTCGGCGCCCTCCACCAGTTCCACCCCCATTTCCCGGGCTAAGAAAGCATGTTCGAAGAATGCGCTGTTGAAGCGCCCCGGCGTCAGTACCACCACACTGGGGTTATCCAGGGGGCTGGAGCTTTTCAGGGTGTCGAGCAGCAAGTTGGGGTAGTGATCGATTGGCGCAATGCGCTGGGCGGCGAACAGTTCAGGGAACAGGCGCATCATCATCTTGCGGTCTTCGAGCATGTAGCTGACACCGCTCGGTGTACGCAGGTTGTCTTCAAGCACGTAGTAGGTGCCGTCACCATCGCGTACGAGGTCGACCCCAGAGATGTGGGAATACAGATCGCGATGCAGGTCCAGGCCCTGCATGGCCAATTGGTATTGCTCGTTGGCCAGCACTTGTTCGGCGGGAATGATCCCGGCCTTGATGATGCGTTGATCGTGATACAGGTCGGCGAGAAACATGTTCAGCGCCTTGACCCGTTGAATACAGCCACGTTCGACAATCCGCCATTCACTGGCGGGAATACTGCGGGGAATGGTGTCGAAGGGGATCAGGCGCTCGGTCCCCTGCTCGTCCCCATAGAGGGTGAACGTGATCCCGGCGCGGTGAAACAGCAAATCGGCTTCGCGCCGGCGCTGGGCCAGCAGTTCAGCAGGGGTTTCAGCCAACCAACGGGCGAACTCGCGGTAGTGAGGGCGGACCTGCCCTGCCCCATCGTACATTTCGTCGTAATAAGTGCGGATCATGCCGAACTCCTTGTCACCCGGACGCAAGAAGCATCGCAAGGCCCGTGCCAGCGGCATAAACACTTATAAATCAAGCCGTTGAATTAATAGAAGCGCCATGTCGCACCTTCCTGGTGCGCAGAACGCCCGGCGTCATGCCCATTGCTTCATCACAAGGCGGGCTTTGACTATCAACAGCATAGCCAGAGTTGATTTCACTGCCCGGCCAAGCCTGCGGATAATCGTCCCCATCGGCTGAACAGGATGCGTCCTGCCACGTCAGCGAACCGCTCTTCCCTTTAGGCCACCTTGCTCGGGTGGCTTTTTTTTGGTGCCCAAAAAACACGCGCAAGTTCCGAATAGTTTTATTGGCGCCCAAACAAAATCGGCCGACCCAAAAGGTCAGCCGATACACTTCGCTGCTCATAAAACCTGACTACATGATGAAAATTTACATGGGTAAGCCACGCACCTCCTGCTTGACCCCCCATCCCTCGATGATCCCGCCCAAGGGCTCGACCACCGCCTCAAAGTCCTGCTCGAAGTCTCCTATGCCGTCGTAGGTTGCAAACATGATCTTGCTCAGTTCCAAGTACCAGGCACCATCGTCGCGCGCGCTGACCTGGGCATTCAGCGATTCGCCACGAAATTCACCCGCAGCCCTGCGCGCCCGCTCCTCATCCGGGAAAATGGCGTAGAACTCGATGGGGTGGAACCGTGAAAAATCGAACCCGCCTTCTTTCATACGGCGCAGAACATTGGTGCTGATGTCTTCTTGATAGGCTGTGCTCATGAAACGTCCTCCTCAGACCGATGGATAGACTTTCCGTGCTTCCCCAAGCCCGCGCCCTACTGGCGCGGGGCTACGGCAATCACATCACCTGGGGCAATGACATCACCGCTGGAAAACAAGCATGTAGCTGACAAGACCAGACCTTAGCGATTCATTCGCTGATCTCGCTTGCAGAGTAGCGCGAAGCTATCACCTCCACCAGAGGCGCTTGAAAGGCATACAGGAAATGTTCAGACAGCAGGAGAGATGTCGAGGATCTGGATACTGTTCTGGTCTTTGAGGATCTTGACCGTGGGCTCGGGTTTACGACCTTCCAGGTCATTGAGGTTCAATTCGGCAGCCACTGGCACCAGCTTGTTACGAATCATGTGCGCAGCGTCTTCGAGGCTGGGCTTCTGTTCGCAGGTGAACTGCTCCACGGACTGCACGCCGTGATCATCAACGAAAGTAATCTGCCACTTTTGCATCGGTGCCTCCTCGATAAAACCCATGTGTGGGCTTACCTCTATCTGGACCTTGAGGGCCTGGCAAACGTTCCACTCAAGGTCGGAGGCACCGGATCAACTGCGCTTACTGCTCAGCGCGTTCCTTGAGGGCTTTCAAGGTGTTGAACGGGGCGTCGACCACGAACTTGTTGGCCAGCCACGAAGGCACGCTGCCGCCTGGCTCGGTGTGCACCTGGTAGGTGACTTCGGTTTCATTGGCGTTTTTGGGCACCAGCTTCCAGTAGCCTTCCACCTGGGCGACGCGTACGTAGCCCTTCACTTCCGGCTGGTAGGTGGGCACTTCCAGCAGCTTGCGGGTCACGCTACCGTCGGCGGCCGTGGAGGTGGTGATTTCCAGGATGGAATCGCGGTCGGTCACCGGGAACGGTGCCTTGAACTGGGTATAGGTCCAGCTCTTGTCGCCTTCCTTCTTGAGCAGTTTTTGCGATTTGCACTCATGAATCCATTTGCAGGCGCCAGCCACGTCTTCCTGCAATGCCACGATCTTGGCCACCGGCGCCTTGACTACGGTCACACCGCGATATGCCTTGTACTTGGAGCCGGCAATTTCGCTCAGCGACACCTTGATGCCGTCTTCGTCCTTGGCGACCTGCCAATCCTCAGCTTGAGCAGTAGCAGCAAACAACACCGTAAAACCGCACAACACAGCCATTCGTTTCAGCGAACCCATTGTTGTATTCCTTATTGTTGAAGTTCCGATAGTAAAGCCCATCAAGCCGCCGTCATCTGCTCCCACCAGCCGATCAACCGGATCGCATCGGCCTGGTCGGTGCCGCAGACCTCGATATCCGCCTTGAAATCACTGCACACCGCCGGCCGCTCCGGTCGGCCGAACAGCAGGCATAGCTGTTCGACCGACAGGTGCAGGCAGCGTTCGCCCGCGGGTTTGCCGTGGGGCATTCCTGGCAGCGGTGAACTGATGGAGGGGGCGATGCAACAGGCGCCACAGCCTTCACGGCATTTCATGACCAGCAGGTCCTCGACGACTCAATAGGGATGGCCGGGTTAGATTACGCCCTTAAACAGCCGTTTTAAAATGGTCTAACAGGAGTTTTTCGCAGAAAACAAAAGTGACTGACCAGTCTGCGACAGATGGTCGAGTGACGAAGTCACCTTTGACGGAAAGTCTACTGCTTGAACTCGAAATCCAGCGCGGCGCCTTCGACTTCGCGGCGCTCTTCGTTGCGCAGTTGCAGCCTCATCTCATTGCTGAGCAAGCGGCCGTTGATCTGGAACGCACTGTTATCGGATGGCTTTTCGCCAAACATCGGCGGCAGCAGAGGCACGTTCCTCGGCTGGGCCATGGTGCCAATGGGTTGCAAGTGCCTGACCATGTCCGAGGGTAAGGACAAGTCCAACTGTGCCGGTGGCAATTGGGTCTGAGCCACTTCGCGAGCCGACTTGGACTTGCTCGAGACCGGCGCACGTTTTTTCGTCGTGGCCGCTTTCTTCTTGGCCTGCGCGGTTTTTTTCGCAGGTGCCGGCTTTTTCGCAGGGGTCTTCTGCTCGGTGCTGACTGCGGGTGCGGCTCCCGGCACAGGGGTCGCCGCCAGTACAGTGCCGACGTTGCCAAGGCTTAAGAGGCTAATCACCAAAACGGCACGAAAAATAGAGGTCATATCGCCAACAGCATTAACGGCAGAGGGCCATATGCTCGCTTGTTGTGCGCGGCATGACAAGCGCGGTGATCAGCCGGCGATCGGTACCGCCCCATTTGGGCGCCTAAAAACCGGCTGCGGTTTCCTGGCACAACTGGCTGGCCAACATCCCCAGGGTCATCAGTGCGCGCTCTGCCTCGCGGTTCCACGGCGTGCCGCAGTTCAAGCGAATACAGTGGTTGAACTGTTCGGTGTTACTGAAGATCAGCCCCGGGGCGATGCTGATGCCCTGTTGCAGGGCACGTACATGCAGTTCCTGGGTATTGACCCGCCCGGGCAAACTGACCCACAGGATAAAACCGCCGTTAGGCCGGGTCATCTGCGTGCCTTCGGGGAAATACTGCTGGACCGCCAGCTGGAAAGCGCTGAGGTTCTTGCGGTATTCCTGACGGATGTAGCGAAGGTGCCGGTCGTAGCCACCGTTCTCCAGGTACGCGGCGACGCCCATCTGGGTGACACTGCATGCCGAATGGGTGCTGAACATCTGCAGGCGCTGGATTTCCTGCTGGTATTTGCCGGCGATCATCCAACCGATGCGCACACCGGGGGACAAGGTCTTGGAAAAACTCGAGCAGTAGATCACCCGATCCAGACGGTCATAGGCTTTCAGGGCCTTGGTGCGCCCCAGTTCGAACATCAGCTCGCCGTAGATATCGTCCTCGACGATCTGGATATCGAAATCCGAGGCCAGGCGCAGCAACTGTTTCTGTCGCTCCTCAGGCATGGTGCCGCCCAGGGGGTTGCTCAGGCGCGTGGTCAGCACCAGGGCCTTGATCGACCATTGGTTGGCTGCCAGTTGCAGGGCTTCCAGGCTCATGCCAGTGGCCGGGTCGCTGGGGATCTCGATAACCTTGAGGCCGAGCAGGTCGGCCAATTGCAACAAGCCGTAATAGGTCGGCGATTCGGCGGCGATCAGGTCGCCTGGACGGGTCAACACGCGCAACGACATCTGCAACGCGTCGACGCAACCGTGGGTGATCACCACTTCGGACGGGTCGACCACCACGCCGGCATCGCGCATGCGGATCGCCACCTGGCGACGCAACGGTTCGAAACCAGGGCTGAACATATAGCTGAACGCGCGAGGGCTCTGGAAGCGCGTGACCTTGGCCAACTGCTGGTGCAGCGCGCGCACGGGCAGGTAATCGACACTCGGCACGGCGGCGCCCAACGGGAAGACGCCTTCGCGACGTGACTCCACCAACACCTGCTGGATGATGCTGCTGCGGGTGACCAGCCCCGGGCGCTCGACCCGCGCGATATCCGGCGTCGGCGCCGTGAGCGCGGGCGTCTGGTGCACGTAATACCCGGACTGCGGGCGCGCGCGGATCAACCCCTGGTCTTCCAGGTTGGCGTAGGCCTGCAACACCGTGGCGTGGCTGACATTCAACTGGGAGCTCATCTTGCGCACCGAAGGCACGCGCTCGCCCGGCTGATAGACACCGCGCCGGATATCCTCAGCCAGTTGCTGGGCGATACGTTGGTAAAGCAACAGATTGGTCATGACGCAGCACTCGATTTCACGGGTATTTTATTTTTGTGTGAAACATACCGGCACAGTTTAAAAGTGTACGGGGACAGTTGCCACAATAGTCGAGCGCGGACCGCAGTGACAGCAAAAACTGTGAGGGTGTACCCCAAACAAATATGGGAGGGGGCTTACTCCCGATGACGGGGGTTCAGTCAACAGTTTCGCTGACTGACACGCCGTCATCGGGGCAAGCCCCCTCCCACATTTTTGAACGGCGCAACGCTTCAGCGAGCGGCGCCCAACTGGCCTTTGGCGTCGGAGAACACGATTTCCACCCGACGGTTCTGCGCGCGGCCTCGCTCGGAAGCGTTGGCTTCCACCGGGTACTGATCGCCGTAGCCTTCGACCTGGATGCGTTTTTCGTCGATGCCCAGGTCGACCAGCACGTCCGCCACCGATTGCGCGCGGTCGCGGGACAGTTTGAGGTTTTCCTGCTCGCCGCCCGTGCTGTCGGTGTAACCCTCGATGCGCACCACGCGCTTGGGGTTCAGTTGCAGGAACTGCACGATCTTCAACACCGTGCGGTTGGCCGAGTTTTTCAGCTCTGCTTCACCGGTGTCGAACAACACATCCCCCAGGGTCATTACCAGGCCCCGATCGGTCTGGGTGGTGGCCAGGCTGGCGATCTGTTCTTCGAGCCATTTGCCCTGTTGCTGCACGCTGATCAACTTGCTTTCACGCAGGGCCAGCTGCAAGCGCTGGCGCTCCAGTTCAAGCTTGGCGCCGCGTTCCTGGTTGAGTGCCTGCTCGGTATGTTCGCGGGCGATCGCGCTGTAGCGCTGGCTAAGATAGGCGTAATGCACCACGTCGGCACCGCTGCCCCAATAGCTGGACAGGCGATCGGCACGGGCGAGGGATTCACCGGCGCGGATCACGTCTTTGGGCGCAAAGCGCAGCACATTCGCGTCTTCCTTGACCTTCTGGAAATCGCTGCCCGCCTGTTGCAGGGCCAGTTCGCCATTCGGGTGGCTGGCACAGCCGCCCAGCGCCGCGCTGCCCAGCAGCAATACACAGCTCAAACCACGGATCATCGGGCTCATTGGGCTTCTCCCAACTGCAATTGCTTGCGCAAGCGGGTGATGCGGGTATTGAGCACGTTGAGTTGTTCCTGGCTCTTGCGGGTCAGCACGTGTGCTTCGGCGAGGCGCGCATCCAGCTCGGCCTGTTCGGCCTGCATGCGCGCGTCCTTGTAGGATTGGTCGGCCATATCGGCCTTGGCCTGGGCGAATTTGTCTTCGGCCAGTTTCAGTTCGGGCGATTCATCGGTGTTGGCACCCACGGCGTTGGCTTGTTCCAACGCTTGCTGGGTGAGGCGTACTTGTTCATTCGGCGCAGGATCGGCTGCACATCCCGCCAGAGCAACGACGGCGAGGGCCGCTAAAAGAGGTCGAAAAATCACTGGAAATCCCTACTGTGTTGGGGTGCCGACGGGTTGTTGCAATTGCGCTTTCCAGCGCTCGAGGTTGCGCTGTAGCGCAGCTTGCGTCACACCAGACCCGGACAATTCTGTCATCTTTTTAGCCAGCTGTCCGCGCAGCCACGGATCATTGCAGGCCGAGTTGTGGGAAATCGCCAGGTACAGACCGGGCTGGTCGACGGGAACGTCGCGAGCGACCAGGTCATTGCTCATGCCCAAGGTCTGGGCCATGGCCATGCCCGAGTAGCGTCCGGCCAATACATAGTCCACCTCCCCTAACAGCAGTTTCTGGAACGCCGGGGTCAACGTGGGCATGCGTTGCAGGCTCAGTTGCTGGCTGGCGAAGGTTTCAAAGTCGCGGCTCAATCGTGCCCGTTCCGACACTGCACCCTGGTGACCGTGCAGGTCGGCCGCGGTGGTATAGGCCAGCGTTGAGTCTTTGCGGGTCCAGACCAGGTAATCGGTCTGCACCAGCGCCGGGTGGATGTAATCGAGGTTCTCCAGCTCACCCAGGTTCAACGGTGCATCGGCAAGGAGGTCCATGCGCCCGCTGCGCACTTCATCCAGGGCCATGGAGCGCTTGCCGCCGTAGAGCAGGTCGATTTTCAGCCCGAGGTCCTTGGCCACCTGTTGCAGCACATCGGCGGTGGCGCCGATCAGGTGCGTGGGGTCCTGGGGATCGCGCCAGAGCAAAGGCGGCGCATCCGGGCTGCCGGTGATCACCAGGCGCTCGCATTTACCGGCGGCAAGCGCCAGGCCTGGCAGCAGCGTGAAGCCCAGCAGTACGGCCCAGGGGCGCAGTTCCATGGCGAGGTTCTCCGTAGGATTATTGTAGGAGCGAGCTTGCTCGCGAAAAACGTTAGCGATGGCGCGCATCCTGGATGAACGCGGTGCTTGTGAGTTTTTCGCGAGCAAGCTCGCTCCTACCGTGTTTTGGGGTATTCAAAAAAAATCTATGGTCCCCCCCATTTTTGCAATACTGATTAACGGGCGATGTGGTTGGCTTGCTTAAATCTATCCGGCGTCTGTTTGGGGCTT